>CAYUVK010000032.1:0-45836 GCA_964448105.1 uncultured Ignavibacteriaceae bacterium | reverse complement strand
CGTTTTTTACTTGCTGCCATATCAGGGGTTTCGTTCTGGTCAATGCTGATGCTTATTATTTTGTAATCTTTTCCAGGCTCATATTTTATCTTCCCTATAACATCAGTTATTTCAACCATTAAAGGAGTGCAGATACCGGCACAGCTGTAATAGCAGAAATCTAGCACTGTTGGTTTGTTAATAAGATCCTTTAATAATACCTGCTTTCCTTTTGAGTTTACAAATTTTAAGTTTAACGGTATTGTCTCTCCGAGATGACGCACAACTTCTGCAGAATTATAATCTGCATACGCCGTATCGATAACTAAAGTAAAAGTCATCAAGGTAATAAAAAGGAAGCTTCGCAAGACTTGTAATAATTTTTTCATAACCGTAACTAAATTATATAAAAATACTAAATTGATGAGTGAAGTAAATCAAAATATAGCGGTTGATAGTGGATAATAATTAACTTGTGGGGCTGTCATGGAGTGGTCTATGGCAGCCCGGATAAGGAAAAAGACTGAGTGAATGCTATTTATATACTGAGAGAATACCTGTTAACGGCTGTTAGGTGGCTGTTAGTTATAATTTCCTTTTTTTATGACTGACTTTCTTCAGTATACTAATCTCATAATAGATTATCTAAGCAGAATCATTTTTTTTGTTTGAGAAAAACTTCCTGACTGCATTCTGTAGAAATATATTCCACTCGATAGATTAGATGCATCGAAAGGAACTTCATAATGACCTGCAGACTTTTCTTCACTAACCAATGTTAAAACTTCTCTTCCAAGAACATCAAAAACTTTTAAAGTAACAAAATGATTTGAAGAAAGTGAATATTTTATCGTTGTCGCCGGATTAAACGGGTTGGGATAATTTTGAAGTAATAAAAACTTATCTGGAGTTTGAAATCCGGCATCGGCATAGTCTTCAACGGAAACAAGTGTTCCTTTTATATAAGCCGCCATACCGACATTAGTGCCTATCCATCTATTACTGTTTTCTTCTATCGCGATTGAGACAACTGTGTTGCCAGGTAAGCTGGAATTAGAACTTTTGTAAACTGTCCAATTTGTCCCGTCAAAATTTGCCAGCCCGCCGTCTGTTGCAATCCACATAGTTCCGGGTATCAATATTTGATTAATTGCTTTATGTGGTAAGTCTGAATTTTCTGTGTTATATATTGACCAAGTATTTCCGTCCAAACTAGCAAGTCCATCTTCAGTTCCAATCCATTTAGTACCGTTTCCGTCAATTGCAACTGAATTAACAGTATTATGAGGCAATTCCGAATTTGATGTAGTATAAACGTTCCAGTTGTCTCCGTCAAAGCTTGCCAAACCTCCATTGGTTCCAATCCATTTTGTTCCGCTTTCATCAATCGCCATTGAATTGACAGTATTATGAGGTAAATCCGAATTTGTTGTAGTATAAACAGTCCAGGTGTTTCCGTCAAAGCTTGCCAGGCCTCCCCCGCCTGTCCATAAAGCTCCGCTTCCGTCTATTGTTAATGGTTTGGCTTGGCTGCTTGGTATATCTGAATTTGAGGTTGTGTAAACCTTCCAGGTGGTTCCATCAAAGCTGGACAAGCCGCTGTTGCTTCCGATCCATTTGGTACCATCTCCGTCTACCACTATTGTAGTAATAATGTTATCAGGCAAACCGGAATTTGAAGTGTTATAAACATTCCAGTTATCTCCATCAAAGCTTGCTACACCGCCGGTAAAAGTTCCAATCCACTTAGTTCCATTTGACTCTGTCGCTATAAATCTGATAGTGCTGCTTGGTAAATCAGAATTAAATTGTGAATATATAATCCATGCCGAAGAAACTCCTTGTGGATTATAAACTGCCAAACCGCCAAACCATGTACCAATCCATTTAGTACCGCTTTCATCTATTGCTATTGAAAAAACATATTTATCTGGCAAATCAGAATTTGAATCGTCAAAAATAGTCCAATCAGTACCATTAAATCTTGCCAAACCATTATCGGTCCCGATCCATTTATCTCCGCTTCCATCTATTGTTACATAATTAACAGAGTTATCGGGCAAATCCGAGTTTGACTCATCGTAAGTAGTCCAGTTTGCACCGTCAAAACTTGCTAAACCTTTTTGAGTTCCAATCCATTTAGTTCCATTTCCATCAATAGCTATAGAATTAATAGTGCCGTCAGGTATTTCCGAATTTGAAATTTTATAAACATTCCAGATTTGTCCGTCATAGCTTGCCAGGCCGCCGCCATTAGTACCAGCCCACTTGGTTCCGTTTCCATCCACTGCAACGGAAATAACATTATTAAAAGGTAAATCAGAGTTTGAAGAATTGTAGACATTCCAGGTTTGCCCGTCAAAGCTTACCAGTCCGCCTTGAGTACCAATCCATTTAGTCCCATTTCCATCTATTGTTATTTCATTAACTGTGTTACTGGGTATTTCCGAATTTGATGTAGTATAAACAGTCCAGGTTTCACCATCAAAGCTTGCCAGGCCTAGACCCGTTCCAATCCAAGCAACACCGCTTCCATCTATAGCAATTGAATTGATAAAAAAATCAGGGATATCAGAGTTTGAAGTGTTATATTCGGTCCATATCTCACCATTGAAAACCGCCAGTCCATCACTAGTTCCAATCCACTTATTTCCACTCTCGTCTATCGCTATTGAATTTACACGGCTAGAGGGTAAACCCGAATTTGATATATAGTAAATGATCCACTCGGTGTTTTGGGAATATGAGGAAGAAATGAAAAATAAAAGTTGAAAGATAAATATATCGATAAAAAAATTTATCAATTTTTTCATTTTGAGCCTCCGAAAATATTATTGAACATAATTTTATTTGAATTTCTCATACAAAGTTTAGGCGGAATTTTCGTTTCTCTAAATTATAAATTGGAATTAGCTGAATACAATGGAACAAAAGCCTTAATGAAAAAAGAAGAAATCTTTACTCAATTCCTTATATTTTGCAGTTTTTCAGATTAAGTCCGAACTTTTCTTATTCGGAAGGGGAAATTTTATGAATATCAAAAAATAATAAAGAAAAAGGGGGTACAGCAGTTAACCTGTACAGGAATTGATATTTGAATTTACTATTTTATTAAAAAAAAACAAGAAAATATTTTTATAAGTGTGATCACCGGCAAGTGATTTCACGGATCTATACACTATTTGAAATGTTTTTTCATTTCAAGAAAATCATTTTAGATTATAAAATTAAGCTGTCAAAATAATCTCTTAATTTTGTAAAAAGATATCACTTAATCATTAATTTCTTTTTTAATGTCCTAATAATTAAAATTCAGATAATTCACTAATTATTTCATCTAATTTATTTCTTTTTGTTACGCTTTTTTAATAGCGCATAAATTACAAATAGAAAACCGTAGACACCGGCTCCGATTGATAAATTCATATTACCAATTAGCTGAATACCCAGCATATTTTCAAAAGGATTATCATTAATTAAATAAGTCCATGTAGACGATGGGGCTTTAAGCCCGGTATCACTCAAGTCAATTTCGTTATCTTTTATTTTTAATTTGTTAAAAGAAACAATCGTTTTATAATCTAGTTCATCCATCATTTGATCAAATAATTGAATTGATTGTTCGCGGAATTTGAAAATTGGGTCTTGACCACCCAACCTCAATAAGTGTATCCCTTCCCTTATGTCTGCTATTTGTGCAATATATTGTGACCAAGCTTTATCTATTTGCAATAAAGACAGTCTCCTGCAAATGTCAACAAATTTGCATCTCCCGACTTTTTTTAATAAGGAATTGTATTGATTAGGCGAACTTATTTTAAAGAATTCAATAAATATATCTTTAAGTAAAATATTGTCCCTTTTTTCAAAAACAATTTTCCTTTGCTGTTCTAGCATTGCAGAATATTTATAAAGTGTTTTTTTGATTTCAAGATTCTGGCCTTCTATTATTCTTTGAACTCTTGCAATCTCTTTTATAATAACCGGGTTCTCAATTATTTCACAATCTTTGTTTAACACATATTTTGATGGAAGGAGGTCTTTTAAGTTATATTTGACAAATAGATCATCTTCCATACAAATAAAAAATCGTGAGGAACCGGGATCACCCTGTCTCCCTGCTCTTCCCCTTAGCTGGTTGTCGATGCGGCGGCTTTCATGCCTGTTTGTACCGATTACATATAGTCCGCCTAATTCAGCTACTTTCTTTTTTTCATCCTCATTTTCTCCGCCAAGCTTAATATCGGTTCCCCTGCCGGCCATGTTTGTTGATATTGTTATTGCTCCCGGTTTACCGGCTTCGGCTACAATTGCAGCTTCCGATTCATCATTCTTTGCATTCAGCACTTTACATTGAATACCTGCATTTATTAAAGTATTTGAAAGTTCAGCTGACTCTTCAATACTCTGGGTTCCTACAAGTATAGGTCTTCCGGTTTTATGTTCTTCGATTATTTCCCGGATCAAAGCATCAAGTTTGGTAGCTTTTGTTTTATAAATGATCTCCGGGTAATCTTTGCGGATGCATTGCCTGTTGGGAGGAATTACAACTATATCCAGGTTATAAAATTCTTTGAATTCTTTTTCAGCCGCCAGTGCAGTAGCTGTCATTCCGCAAATTTTTGGATAAAGCTGCAAAAAGTGCTGCATGGTTATGGAATTTAATATTGTTCCTCCAGACTGAATATGGATGTTTTCTTTAGCTTCAATTGCAGACTGCAGCCCATCCGGCCAGCGTCTTTTATCTGCAATACGACCGGTAAATTCATCCACCAATTCCACTTTGCCATTTCTTAAAATATAATCAATATCCCGGTGAAGAAGATATTCTGCATGGAGCACGCAGTTTAACTTTGATAAATCCTCCGTATTCTCTTCATCAAATAAATTTTGAAGATTTAGAATATTCTCGATCCGTTTTATTCCTTCTTCTGTTAAATGAATATTACGGGCGTTCTCGTCAAATTCAAAATCTTCATTTTCTTTCAATTGCCTTGCTATCTGCGACATGTTGGTCACGTTATCAATAAATTCATTCGAGGTGCCAGCAATAATTAAAGGAATCCTTGCTTCATCAATCATAATTGAATCCGCTTCATCGACTATTGCAAAGTTAAAGGGACGATGAACAATATCAGATGACTTATAACAGAGGCTGTCACGCAAATAATCGAAACCGGCTTCTTTAGCAGTTAAATAAGTAATATTAGAGCCATATGCTTTCCGGCGATTTTCAATACTCATTCCTTCCTGAACATAACCAACACTGAGACCGAGAAAATTGTAAACAGGTCCCATCCAATGCGCATCTCTTCGAGCCAGGTAATCATTGAATGTAAGTACATGAACACCTATCCCGGAAAGAGCATTTAAATAAGCCGGGAAGACTGCTGTTAATGTCTTTCCTTCCCCTGTTTGCATTTCAGCTATTTTCCCGAAATGCATAGCAATACCTCCGGTGAGCTGTACATCAAAAGGCTGCAATTTTAATACTCTTTGTACGGCTTCACTAACAATTACAAATGCTTCAACTAACAGATTATAAAGATTTTTATTGAGGATTGCTTTATTAATTAATTCCTGCGAAATGCTTTTAATTTGGTTATCACTTTTATTAATGTAGCTCGAAGAGAGTTTTTTTATATCATGTAGTACATCTTGATAGAATGTAAGGTCATATTCTACAGTACTGCCGTTCAATCGCTGATGATATCTTTTTAGTTGAGCTATTATTTGTTTATATGACATTTCATATTCCCTTTCGATTAAGTTCATTTAATTCGGAAATACTAAGATTAAAATCTCTGGTTTTATTCCGATATTTCTGTTTTGGTTGTTAAGTAATGATTAGCTTAATCGAAGAGGCTCTTCATCGGCAGTTTGATGAAATATATTTCCTTGAGGTATTTTTATGAATTGGAAGCTAAAAGTAAAAGGATATCTATGTAATTTTAGTCGATGGATTATGTATTTATTATAATATAAAAGAGAAAATTTATTAATTACATGAAAATTATATTGCGAGATAGAATCAAATCCTATTTCTTTTTGTAAAGATTTATAAGGTAGGAATTTTTTGAAGTTAGTTTGAGTAGGTGTATATACGCATTCAACATTAGTTTTATTTGAATATTCATGAGAATATAGGGAGATATGAGAAGCACTTTCAATCTTTAAAGTTGATATAAAGATTAGAAATAAGAATGAAATTTTTTTCATGAAATTATAAGTCATTATAAGAGGATAATTTAATTATAGATAATATTCATATTTTATCTTAACAGAATCATTTTTTTTGTCTGGATAAAGCTTCCTGCCTTGAATCTATAGAAATAGATCCCGCTTGAAAGATTCGTATTGTCAAATTCAACTTCATATTCCCCGGGAGTTTGTTCTTTATTAATTAAAGTTATTATATCTCTCCCTAGTATATCGTATACTATTAATTGTACTTTTGTTGTAGACGCAACCTGCCTGCCGGCAGGCAAGGAATTTGCGTCCACCACTGGAGAAATGTAATATTTGATTTTTGTTGCGGGATTAAATGGATTAGGATAATTCTGAGACAGAAAAAATTTATCCTTTGAAGAAACATCTAATTTAATTGTATTTAAAATAGAGAAGCTGCCATCCGCATTTATTTGTTTAATTCTATAATAATAATTTCTATCTAATTGAATCATTTTATCTACATAAGAATAGGAGCATTTCGAATTTGTATTTCCATTCGTGGTTACAAGTCCGATTTTTTGAAACCCTGATTTATCTGAATCCGAACGTTCAATTTCAAAACTCAGATTACCAGCTTCATTTGCCGTTTCCCATTTTAATAAAACATTCTTTTGTTGAGCAATATTTGCAGTAAATGAAATTAATTTAGCCGGAGGAAGTGTTTTGCCCAACCTCGTAACAATATCATTTTCACAAATGCTGAGAGTATCTTCAGTGATAAAACTTGCTCCTTCTTCAACAATAATATTATCTGAACATAACCGGCAGCCTGCCGGGATAAAAATCGAATTTCCTTTCTGTATAAGAAAGTAATTCCCGCCATTGCTTATATTAGATAGAAGGAAAAGAATAGAAAATATTTTTATTAAATTTTTCAATTATTGTTGTTTTGTTATATAAGCTCTAAATTCACTCCCCCGCTGCGCATGGAAACCTGGCTTTAAAATAATTTGATTATTAGAATTAAAACTTGCTTTTTTTGAAGCAGGAATAATATAGTAATATGGGCTACCGGCTGTTATACTGTTTATGTCAAAATAATCATCAATGCGGTTGTTTGTTACAGTTACATTAGTAAATATTTCATCGGAATTATTGAAAGCGGCAGGCACAGACGAATAAGGTGAACCTATGAACTGACGGCTCACGAAAACTCCATCAACATACCGATCCCTGGTTTGCTGATATTTTGCACGTAAAAAACCATTATTAACAGCGGCGTTACAAAGACTATTTATATTGTTATCATCTGCCTCTGCTCCAATATTATATTGATATAACCATATCCCTTGCAAACCAAGATTCTTTGCATAACCTAAAAGCTGGCTATATTCGGATAAATCTTTGTATGCACTTACCCATGTCATAGAAAATTTATTGTGGAAAAGGTTTTTCATATCAGTCCAATCACTTCTTTGGTCGGTATTTACAGGCCACGATATCCACAATCCCAAAAATTTTCTCCAGTGTATATAAGAGCTGAAAAGAACTTTGTCGGCAATTAAATTAGTATAATTTATTAAATCGGAATTTCTTTTATATCCGCTTGTAATAAAGAGAGAATTCTTAAAATTATTTTTTAACCATATTTTTATTGATTGAACTGTGTAAAAGGGAATTTTTCTATCTGCTGGTTCATCAAAATAATATGCCCAGCACGCATCGTAATTTTTAGTATCTAAATAATTATTTGTTTCAACAATCCTCATTATGTTAGTTGAAGGATTATAACCAGCTTCTTTTGCCATGTTGAATTTGTCGTGTCCAAGTCCTGTCCAGAACAAAATATAATTGAAGCCCCACCTGTATTTTAAATCTTTTAATTTTTGGATATCATTCCACTTGTTTTCGTGAGGCCAAATGCCAACAATTTTTCCTTCAACAGGTTCATAATATTTATACCAGCTGTAAACATAGGTTACATTTTGAGAGAGCGTTTTCCCCGAAAATAAAATTAAAAAGAGGACTAAAAGAAAATTATTAATTGAATTTTTCATTTAGAATAATTTAATTTGAATTAATTTTCTTTTTCAGAATTTCATAATCATTTTCTAATTTTTCAATTTTTTTGTTTTGGTCAATTATGTAGAGTGTTAGTCCTTCTATTTTTTGAAGCAGCCTTATCTGAATTTCTCCTACATTTATCCCCTTTTTACTAATTTCTTCAGCATCGGGAATGCCTGGAAGATGCCGATTGTTATATATATAATTTTCAAGTTCATCTATCTTCGGCTGTTTATAGTTTTTATTGAACACATAATCAGGCCAGTCTTCTTTAAGCTTCACAACTATTTCTTCGGCAATTACATTTCCTGCAACGGCTAGTTTATATCCATGTGTACTATTTATTCCTATTCCAACATTTCCATCTATCTCTAAAGTATTATTTTTATTAAGTATTAATCGGGCATTATAATCTGAAACCGAATCATTAGAAAAATCTATGTAGGGTGTCCCAATTCCTCTTAATTCAATTGATGCTCCCTGGTCAGTCCCCAAAATAGCATTAGTTTTTCCCCAGCCAAGAGAACCGTTAATTTGCAGTTTTCTAAATGGATTTGTAATTCCTATACCTACATTACCCCCGCCTGTTACTCTGAATAGAGTATTATTTAGATTATCTTTGACCGAAAATCCCTGTTCTTGAGTATTGCCGCTTAGTTTTGCTTGAATCTCCTAAGATAGCAAGGTATTCAAAGGTGTAATTATTAAAAGGAGTGTGAAAAGGTAAAAACTAATTTTCATGTCAATCTCCATTTATAAAATGTTGATAGCAGAAATAGAGGGAGGAACTCGATTAATATATTATCTTTATTAAATTAAGTCAACATTGTAGAGACGTATCGCAATACGTCTCTACAGAGATAAAAATTTTATGCTAAAACAGATTCTTTATGGAATTCCAATTTACCCTGGTTCCCTAGTGTAGCAGCAATATGATCACCATCATTAAAATTTCCTGCGAGTAAGTCCTGTGATAGAGGATTAACCAGGTATTTTTGAATTGTTCTTTTCAACGGTCTCGCACCGAAAGTAACATCATAACCAAGCTTTGCAAGCCAGTCTTTGACCTCATCATTTACATCAAGGACAATATCTTTTTGTTTTAACATTTTTTGAACATTTCTAATTTGAATATCAACAATTTCTCTTAACTCGGATTTTGTTAAGGGTTTAAAGAGAACTACTTCGTCGATCCTGTTTAAGAATTCCGGACGGATTGTTTTTCTCAATAAATCAATTAGTGTACCTCTCAATTCGCCTAAAGCATTTTCCATTTCATCTTCAGAAACATGTTCAAGCTTTTCCTGTATTAAATGCGAACCGAGATTTGAAGTCATAATTATAATTGTATTTTTGAAATTAACAGTTCGACCCTGGTTATCTGTTAATCTGCCATCATCAAGAACCTGTAGTAAAATATTAAATACATCAGGGTGAGCTTTTTCAATCTCATCAAGCAGAACAACCGAATATGGTCTTCTTCTAACTGCTTCGGTTAATTGCCCACCTTCTTCATATCCAATATATCCGGGAGGTGCACCAATTAACCTTGATACTGAAAATTTCTCCATATATTCGGACATATCAATTCTAATCATTGCATGTTCATCATCAAAAAGAAATTCGGCCAATGCTCTTGCAAGTTCTGTTTTTCCCACACCGGTTGTACCTAAAAATATAAATGAACCGAGCGGACGGTTTATATCCTGCAAACCGGTACGTGACCTTCTAATAGCGTTTGCAACCGCAGACACAGCCTCATGCTGTCCGACAACCCTTCTATGCAATTCATCTTCCAACCTTAATAGTTTGCTTCTTTCAGATTCAAGCATTTTATTTACAGGAATTCCGGTCCATTTTGAAACGACTTCTGCAATATCTTCAGCATCGACTTCCTCTTTCAGCATCTTTTTATTTTTTTGAATTTCTGCTAATTCTTTAGTTTCCTGCTTCAATTGTTTTTCCAGCGAAGCTATTTTACCGTAACGAAGTTCTGCTACTTTACCAAGATCACCTTCCCGTTCATATCTGTCTGCGAGGGTTTTTGAATTATCCATTTCGCTTTTCATACTTCTAATATGCTGTATCTTTTCTTTTTCAAGATTCCAGTGCATACGAAGAGTATTTCTTTCTTCTTCAAGCTCGCTTAATTCTTTTTTCAATTCATCAAGCCGTTTTTCAGAAGCCTCGTCTTTTTCTCTTTTGAGTGCTTCTCTTTCAATTTCAAGCTGCTGAATTTTTCTTTCGATTGAATCGAGTTCTTCAGGCATAGAATCAATTTCAATTCTTAATTTTGAAGCAGCTTCATCTATTAAATCGATAGCTTTATCAGGGAGAAATCGATCGGTTATATAACGATGTGAGAGTTGTGCTGCCGCAACAATAGCTCCGTCTGTAATTCTAACCCCGTGGTGAACTTCGTATCTCTCACTTAACCCTCTTAAAATAGAGATCGTATCTTCAATTGTTGGTTCAGTTATTAAAACCGGTTGAAATCTTCTTTCCAAAGCAGCATCTTTTTCTATGTGTTTTTTATATTCGTTTAAAGTAGTAGCACCTATTGCATGCAGTTCACCGCGAGCTAATGCCGGCTTCAAAATGTTTGCAGCATCCATTGAACCGGAGACTGCACCTGCACCGACCAATGTATGAAGCTCATCAATAAACAGAATTATTTCGCCGTTTGATTCCTGTACTTCTTTTAAAACAGCTTTCATTCTTTCTTCGAATTGCCCACGGAATTGAGTTCCTGCAACGAGAGCACCCATATCAAGTGCAACAATTCTTTTTGTCTTTAAATTCTCAGGAATATCACCGGAAACTATACGATGGGCAATCCCTTCGGCAATTGCAGTTTTACCGACCCCCGGTTCACCGATTAAAACCGGGTTATTTTTTGTCCTTCTTGAAAGGACTTGAAGAACCCTGCGGATTTCTTCATCCCTGCCAATTACCGGATCAAGTTTCCCGGCCTTAGCTAATTCGTTTAAATCTCTTCCATATTTCTCCAGAGCTTGATAAGTATCTTCAGGATTTTGGGTAGTCACTCTTTGAGAACCCCGAACATCTTTTAAAGCCGTTAGAATCTCATCATGCGAAATTCCGTTATCGCGTAAAAGCTGTCCGGCTTTACCATCACTTTTTGAAATAGCTAAAAGAAGATGTTCTGTTGAAACAAATTCATCTTTCAAATTTTTAGCTTCTTCGGCAGCATTATCAAAAAGTTTAGCAATATTATTGGACATCTGCTGATTACCAATTCCTGCGCCGCTGACTTTGGGTAGCTTTTCCAGAAGATCATTTACCTTCAGCTTTACACTATTAACATTTCCACCGGTTTTTTGCATAATTGTATCTGCAATATTTCCTTTTTCCTGGATAAGTGCAGCTAAAATATGCTCAGGCTCCAAAATTTGATTATTATAATTTTGTGCAATCTCAAGAGCAATCTGTACAACTTCTTGAGCCTTCACAGTTAGTTTATTAAAATTAAATGCCATGTTATCTTTTTCCTTTCAGCAATAATTCATTACTTCAGCTATGTATACAGTAATTCTATTCCTGGATGATACCAGTTGTTTTCAAGTTTTTCAATTTATTTTTTTCACTTCTGTATACCAATCGCTTGATTGTTCAAGCATTTTATTTATTCTATTTACCAGGTTATGCGGATCATTCAAATTACCTTCTAAAAGCAAAGCTGACTCAAACAATTGCTCGGTAACATTTGATATATATTCATCTTTGGAATTAGACTTAAAAACTTTTAACAAGTTTCTAATTAATTTATGATCCCTGTTTATTTCCAAAATCTTCTTTTGAACACCTACATCCTGATTAGCCATTTTTAAAATCTTCTGCATTTGTGCGGATATGCTGTCGTCCGGACTTACCAGTATTGCGGGGCTTCCGCTCAATCTTTTTGATTCTTTTACTTCAACAACTCTATCGCCAAGTATATCCTTCATTTTAGAAAGCAGGCTGTCAAAGTGTTTTTCATCGTCTTTATTTAGTTGTTCAAATTCATCTTTCTTTTCTTCAACATCTTTTAATTTCTTTAAACTGTCAAGATCAACTGTATCTACAGATTTAAAATCATAATCTTTAAATTTTCTAACCGAAGAAACGACAAATTCATCAATTGGATCATATAGATATAAAACTTCCAAGCCTTTATTCTTAAATATCTCAAGATGGGGATCCTGATCAATAGCGGATCTGCTTGCACCCGATGCATAAAAAATTTGTTTTTGATTTTCTTTGAATCTAGAAACATATTCTTCAAGAGAAGTTAAACCTTCGGCATTTTCATTATTTGAGGAATTAAATCTTAGAAGTTGCATAAACTTTTCTGCATTAGTAAAATCAGTATAGCCAAGTTTGAAAATTCTGCCGTGTTCTTTCCAGAATTTTGTATACTCTTCAGGGTTATCTTTTGCTTTCTTAAGCAAATGAGAGAGAACCTGGCTTGTTACAGTATTAGAGATCTTTGTAAAAATAATATTTTCCTGCAAAGTTTCCCTAGATATATTCAAAGGCAGGTCTTCGGAATCAACGACTCCCTTTACAAAGCTTAAATATTCGGGAAGCAAATCTTTGTTTTTATGCTGAATTAGAACTCTTCTGACATATAGATCGAGACCATAATCTTCCCTATTTAATCCAAAGAAGTCGAAATTCTTTTTAGGAATAAAAAGCAAGCTGCTGAACTGAATTGGTGCGTCAACGGAATTATGAATTATTTCCATCGGTTCTTCATTATCATAAGTTAAGAACTTGTAAAATTCTATATACTGCTCTTTTTTTAGATTGGTTTTTGGTTCGCGCCAAATAGCAGCAATTGTATTTATCTTTTCCTTGTCCAAATAGATAGGGAAGGAAATAAAGTTAGAATGTTTTTTAATTATAGTTTCGAGCCGATATTTATCAGCAAAATCTTTAGCATCTTCCTTTAAATGAATTTCTATGGTTGTACCCCTTTTAATGTTTTCTGAAAACTCAGAGATTTGATAATCACCCAAACCATCCGAACGCCACTCAATTGCAGGCTCATTATTTAAATATGATTTTGTTTTGATTACTACTTCTTCAGCAACCATAAAAACAGAATAAAAACCTACTCCAAATTTCCCGATGATATTGTTTGCATCATTTTTATTTTCTTTTAACTTTTTTAAAAATTCAGCCGAACCGGATTTTGCGATCGTCCCGATGTTGCTAATTAATTCATCTCTTGTCATTCCGATCCCCGTATCGGATACAGTTATTAGCTTTTTCTTTTCATCAAAATTTATTCGTATCTCCAGAGGCAAATCCTTATCAATAATTTCGGTTCCTTTTATAGATTCGAAACGAATTTTATCCAAAGCATCAGATGCATTCGATATCAATTCACGAAGAAAAATTTCTCTGCTTTTGTAAAGCGAATGAACAAGTATATCTAAAAGTTGTTTTACTTCTGCTTTAAAATGATATTTCTTTGCAGCTGTTTGTTTGTCACTCATATTTTCTCCTTCTGAATATTATTTCCTTAATGAGGATAGTTTTTCAAATAATTTGATTTCTTCTGATGTAAGATTTTTAGGTATCTGAACATTCAATCTTATATATAAATTGCCATAAGCATTCTTTGTATTCTCTTTGGGCATTCCCATATTTTTTATTTTTAATAGTTTTCCATTTTCAGATTCTTTAGGTATTATTAAATTTATTTTTTTCCCATTCAAAGTCTGAAACTGTATTTTACCTCCTAGGACTGCAGTATACAAATCGACGTCTAAATTGTAATATAAATCATCTTCTTTTATTTCATAGAATGGATGATCAAGAACATGGATAGTAAGATATAAATCTCCTTTTTCACCCCCGTGAGCACCAGGCGCACCTTGATTTTTCAGTCTTAATACTTTTCCTTCTCTTGTGCCAGGATTTATTTTTATTTTTAACTTTCTTCCATCAACAGATATTTGTCTTTCGCCGCCGTTGTAAACTTCTTCAAGAGTTAAATTCAAATTGGCTTCATAATCATTGCCTTTTCTTGCCCTATTAAATACACTTTCACCTGGTTGCCTTCTGGTACTACCTCCAAAAAAGCTTTCAAAGAAATCGGAAAATCCGCCAATATTACCAAATAAATCTCCAAGGTTTCCGCTAAACTGATAGCTGCCACCCTGTTGTCCGCCAGATGCATATTGTCTAAACCAATCATCCGCACTTCCAGTTCCGGCATTCTGGTACTGTCTCCAGTTAGAACCTAATTGATCATATTTTTTTCTTTTCTCAGGATCTTTTAAAACTTCATAAGCTTCACTTAATTCTTTAAATTTTTCTTCAGCAGCTTTATTACCTGGATTTTTATCGGGATGATATTTTTTTGCAAGATCCCTGTATGCTTTTTTTATATCCGCATCAGCGGCTGATTTTTCAACTCCTAATATTTTATAATAATCTTTAAATTCCATTTAAATTGCCACCTTGAAAAATTTTTATCAGCTATAATAGTAAAAAAAAGGGTAACTAATTTAATAGCTACCCTTTTTATAAAGATCGCTATATTTTATTTAACTTTTATTTCGAGTTCTTTAGGTTTAGCTTCTTCGGATTTTGGAACCGTGATGGTTAATTGACCATCTTTAAATTCAGCATCGATTGCACTCTCTTTGATTTTTGCCGGGAGAGTAAATGATCTATAATATTTTCCATAAGATCTTTCAACACGATGATATTTTGAGTCTTTATCTTCCTTTTCTTGCTTACGTTCGCCATTGATGTACAATTGACCGTCCGAATAAGAAATCTTAACATCTTTTTTATCGATTCCCGGTAAATCCATTTTTAGAATATAATTATCTTTATTTTCAGAAATATCTGTTAGAGGAGACCAAACAGCATTTTCATATTCTTCATTTCCGTCTCCGCCGTTTCCGAATCCGAATCTTTTTTCAAAATTATTAAACATTCTTCCAAATTCACGTTCAATATTTAATAATTCACGAGCCGGGTTCCATCTTACGATTGACATTTTACTTTCCTCCTTCCTTTTAAATTGCTTTTAGGATTTTGTTATCATTTTGAATTTCAATTTCAACGATCTCAATCACTGTGCCATTATCTGAAATTCCTTATAAATTATTATAAATGAATAAAATATAGAAATTAAGTAAGTTTTGTTTGTGTTTGTCAAGTTGGCTTAGAAAAGTGTCTATGAGATAATTATTTAAATTATTTTGGCAGTACTATGACAAAATAACAAATATTATTAAACCTGCATATAGTTTAACATTAAATCAATATGAATTATTTATAGTCCAATTTTTTTTCAACAGAAAAGGAAAAGTGATTGTATATGTTTTTAATGCATTGTGAATGCATTATTATTTATATATTTTTGCAATCTTTAGTTTGATTTTTTATGGATAGTAACGGTATAAAAAATAATTCATTTATTGAAGATACCATTGCAGCCATTGCAACACCTTCAGGATCAGGCGCAATTTCCGTAATTAGAGTTAGCGGTTCCAAGTCATTCGAGACAATTGATTCAATTTTTGTTGGAAAAACTAAACTTAATATTGCTCCTACACATACTATTCATTACGGAAAAATTATTGATAGTGATGGAAATTTAGTTGATGATGTTCTGGTTTCTATTTTTCAAAATCCTAATTCTTATACCGGAGAAGATTCAATTGAAATAAGCACCCATGGTAATCCTTTTATTACAAAAAGAATTATTGAATTATTGATAAATAAAGGTATAAGATTAGCTGAACCTGGTGAATTTACTAAAAGAGCATTTTTAAATAATAAAATAGACCTTGCACAAGCCGAAGCTGTTGTTGATGTAATTAATTCAAGAACAGAAGTTTCTTTGCGTGGAGCAAGAAATCAGCTCGATGGTCAATTATCAAAAAAAGTTAAAGAGCTTCGTGAACTTTTAATCAATGCGTCGTCATTTGTTGAACTCGAACTTGATTTTGCAGAAGAAGATATTGAATTTATTGGCAAAAAGGAGCTTTTAGAAAAAATAAATAAAATTAAATTTGAAATTGACAAGTTATTAAATACTTATTCATTTGGAAGAGTTATTAGAGATGGTGTAAATGTTGCTTTAGTTGGCAAACCAAATGTTGGCAAATCTTCCCTATTAAATTATATTCTTAAAGAATCCAGGGCAATAGTCAGTCATATTCCCGGTACAACAAGAGACATAATCCGGGAAGATGTTTCAATAGATGGAATTTTATTTAGATTGTTTGATACTGCGGGAATTAGAATTTCAGAAGATGAAATAGAAAAAATAGGTGTTTTTAGAAGCCGTGAAGCTGTAAAAAATGCGGATGTTGTTTTTTTTATTAACGATGTTGAGCAAAAAATAGATAACGATTTATTCGAAGAAATTAAAATTTTAACTTCTATAGACAAGATAATTTCCATATTAAATAAAATTGATGTTCCACATGAAACACTTCAGCATGCAGATGTTTATATCTCGGCGTTAACCGGTGAAGGCATTGAGAGCTTATTTAAAAAGTTAAAAGAAGTTTCAATAGGTAATTCCAATTATTCAGAGAAATCCGCAATAGTTTCGAATATTCGACATTATCAATGTTTAAAGAAAGCAAAAGATGCTTTATTGAATGCTGAAGAATCGACTAAAAGTGGATTAAGTGGAGAATTTATTTCTGTTGATTTAAGAAATGCTGAAACAAACTTGGGAGAAATTATTGGTGAAGTAACTTCAGATGATATTTTAAATAACATTTTTACAAAGTTTTGCATTGGAAAGTAAGTTTCACGTGAAACTAATTTCTATAAATTATTATTTTAGTGCAAAATAATTATGGTTGGTTCTTGTCAGCCCCATTCAATCATGCATTCATCCAACCATGTCATTACATTATTGAGATTTGAATAAATTATTCCCAGTGATTTTTTGAGCAGAAATCAAAATTAAATTATTTATTTGTTCCACATGAAACAATTTTAAATTATGAAAAGATTCGATATTTTAGTCATTGGGGGGGGACATGCTGGTATTGAAGCTGCTTGTGCAGGTGCAAATATGGAATGTTCTGTTGGACTCGTTACGATGGATAGATATGCTATGGGAAGAATGTCATGCAATCCTGCAATAGGTGGAACTGCAAAAGGGCATTTAGTCTACGAAATTGATGCGCTTGGCGGTATGATGGGAGTAATTGCAGACCGAACGGGAATTCAATTTAGGATACTTAATAAATCCAAAGGTCCAGCCGTTTGGTCATCGAGATGTCAATCAGATAGGAAATTGTATTCTGAGGAAGCTTATCGTGTAATATCAAGTACAAAAAATTTAGAAATTGTTGAGGATTCTGCTGTTGATATTATTACTTATGATGGAAAAGTTTCAGGAATAAAGACTGGAAAAAGAGAAGAAATTAAATGTAAAGCATTAGTAATATCTGCAGGGACATTTTTGAATGGACTAATGCACACCGGTTTAAAGTCTACAAAAGGAGGTAGATTCGGTGAAAAACCAGCAATTGGTATTACACAATCATTATTGAATCTTGGATTTGAATCTGGGAGATTAAAAACAGGTACTCCCCCAAGGTTAGCAAAAAACACAATAAATTTCGATATTTTAGAAGAACAACCAGGAGATGAAATTCCACAACCATTCTCTTCTAAAACAGATAAATCTAAATTTCCTATTTTACCTCAGGTTAGTTGTTACATTACTTATACTGATGGGACTGTGCATAAAGTACTAGAAAAAGGATTTTCACAATCTCCAATGTTTACGGGGCTAATTAGAGGTGTTGGACCAAGGTATTGCCCTTCTATTGAGGATAAAATTGTAAGATTTGCTGATAAAAAGAAGCATCAATTGTTTTTAGAGCCCGAAGGATTGAACAGTGATTTGATATATTTAAATGGATTTGCTTCATCTTTGCCGGCAGAGATTCAAAGTGAAGCAATTCATAAAATAAAAGGACTCGAAGAAGTTGAAATGGTTCGACCCGGCTATGCTGTTGAGTATGATTTTTTTCCTCCACATCAAATCGATTTGACTTTAGAAACTAAATTGATTGAAGGTCTCTATTTTGCCGGGCAAATAAATGGTACTTCCGGTTACGAAGAAGCAGCCGCCCAGGGAATTGTTGCTGGAATAAATGCTGCAGCCAAAATTAAAGGAATGAAAGAGTTTGTTCTAAAAAGAAGTGAAGCATATATCGGTGTACTTGTAGATGATCTTATCAATAAATCAACCTATGAACCTTACAGAATGTTTACTTCACGAGCTGAGCATAGACTTCTTTTAAGGCAGGATAATGCAGATAGAAGATTATCCGGATATGGATTCTATTATGGTTTAAATCCGGAAAATAAATACAAGGAAGTTGTGCAGAAAGGTAAATTAATTAATAAATGTGTCGATTTATTCGGGTTTCTGAAACTTCATGCGAGAGAGATAAATCCATATTTAGAATCAAAAGGGTCTTCAAGTATTGAAGCAAGTGAAACAGTATCTAAATTGTGCAAAAGACCTGAACTAACTTTAAAGGAGATTTTAACTTTCTTTAATAAAGAAGAGCATCCTTTAGTGGATGATTTGATAAATAATGCAACTGCTTTGGAACAGGTTGAAATTCAATTAAAATATGAAGGATATATAAAAAGGCAATATGAAAATGTTGAAAGACTAGAAAAATATGAGAGAACAAAGATACCTTTAACATTCAATTATTTAATATTAAAATCTTTATCTACAGAAGGTAGAGAGAAATTACATAAAGTTAAACCCCGTTCTATCGGGCAAGCGTCAAGGATATCGGGAGTTACACCTTCTGATATTTCTATTTTATTGGTATATTTGAAGAAATAATTTTAAGGATTTTTTATGGTAGATGTCCAAGAACAATATTTAAGAGAATTAAATACGTTTTATTGGGAAAATGGACTGAACCCTGACCCGATGAAACTGGAAAGATTAGCTTATCTAGCTGAATTAGTAGCAGAAAAAAATGAAACAGTAAATTTAATATCAAGAAAAGATATTGATTCAGTAATTGAAAATCATATCTTTATTTCCGCATATATAAGCAAATTTATCCCGGAAAAAATCAGTAATTTTTTGGATATTGGAACCGGCGGAGGTTTCCCGGGAATTCCTTTAGCAATCACGCGTCCTGAATTGAGTGGTGTTTTAGTAGATTCAACAAAGAAAAAAATTGATGCTGTTAAAGAATTTATTAATAAGCTCAAACTTGGAAATGTAGTTGCGGAAAACGATAGAGTTGAGAATGAAGAATTTATAGCCCGTTATGCGGATTCTTTTGACCTTGTTGTTAGCAGGGCAACAGTCCCACTTATTATTTTATTCCGTTATGCAATCCCTTTAATTAAAGAAAAAGCCTATTTAATTGCATTGAAAGGGGGGGACCTGGAAGATGAATATAAAAAGTCGGAAATGAAGTATAAGGCTTATATAAAAAAATCGACTACATATGAACTTTTCTATAAACCTTCAAATGTTAGAAATCAAAAAGGAAAGAAGCTAGTTGTGCTGGAGCTTCATAAATGAATTCTTCCGAAAGTAAAAAATTATTTTCGGAAATAAGTCAATTATCCACCGAGCAGCGAAATCCTAAAAGTATGGATATTGATGCTCTTTCAGTTCTTGAAATCTTAAAGATAATTAATGAAGAAGATAAAACAGTTCCTCTGGCTGTCGAAAAAGAAATTCCTTACATAGAAAAAGCTGTTAAATTGGTAGTTAAATCGATCAAGAATGGTGGAAGACTGCTATATTTTGGTGCCGGTACAAGCGGCAGGTTAGGTGTGGTCGATGCTTCTGAGTGTCCGCCTACTTTTGGAACTCCTTTTGGTTTGATTAGTGGTTATATTGCAGGAGGAAAAGAGGCCATGTTCCGTGCACAAGAAGGTGCCGAAGACTATGAAGAAAACGGCGCAAAAGACGTTGTTAAAGCTAATGTTAATAATAAAGATGTTGTTTGCGGTATAGCTGCCAGTCGAAGGACACCCTATGTTGTTGGGGCAATTAAAAAAGCAAAGGAATTTGGTGCAGCTACTTTGTTTATAACAACCAATCCGCGGGAACAATTTAATTTAAAAGAAGTTGATATAGCAATATGTCCTTATGTTGGCCCCGAAGTTATAATGGGCTCAACAAGAATGAAAAGCGGAACAGCACAAAAATTAGTTTTAAATATGCTTACTACTGCAGCAATGATTAGACTTGGAAAAGTTTATGAGAACATGATGATCGATCTTCAAATGACTAATCAAAAATTAGTTGAAAGATCTAAAAGAATTATTATGACAATTACAGGTATTTCATACGAAGAAGCAACAGAGTATTTGAGTAAAGCCGATGGGCATGTCAAGCCGGCCTTAGTAATGATTAAGGCAAATGTTGATGTTAATGAAGCAAAAGAAAGACTTATAAAAGCTGACGGTTTTGTAAGAAAAGCAATTGAATTGTAAAAGTTTATTGCTTTAATTAGTAAAGCTTTTATTTGGGGTTCGGTAATGAACCCCTTTTGCAATTTTAAATCTTTTTAAAGATAATGAATAGATAATATTTTAATGCAAAATACCAACGATAAAATATTTGAAATACAATCACTTAATGAATTTGTTGCTAAAATAATATCTGCACTGGATAAGATTACTTATACTTCTCCTTTAGTGGGATGTGTTAAAAGTTATTTTGTTTCTCTGCTTGAAAAAAAAACAAAACAGGTAGTAGTACTTTTCCCGGATATACAATCTGCAAATGAGTTTAATGTTGAATTAAATGTTTTGGAATTAACTAAAAATGTCATTCTCTTAACTGAATTTAGTTCTGAAATAGTTCAGGAAAAATTAACAGAAATTTCAAGCAAGGAAAAGTTCATTTTAGTCTCAACATATGATTTACTCAATTGTATTATTCCATCAAAAGAACAGATTGAACAAAAAACTACAAAAATTCAGTCGGGCGGAGATTTAACATACAATGATTTAATTGAATATCTGAACCTTCTTAATTATCAAAAAGACAAGTTTGTTGAAGCTCCGGGTGATTATTCACTGCGAGGTTCACTAATTGATTTTTGGTCATATAGTGAACAGAACCCGGTTAGATTGGAATTTGATGGAGACTTTTTGGAATCTGTCCGTTATTTCGATCCGGAAAGTCAGCGTTCAATTGAAGTTATTGAGAATGTCACACTAGCTGCTCAAATTGATGCTGATAACTTAATAGCAAATACTACTTCAATTTTTGATTATTTAAACAATCCTTTCATTTTAGCTTCGTCGCATGAATTAAGCAATCTTCAAAATGAATTAATAAATCCTTTCTCAGAAAAATCTGTTGAGCCATTACTGGAAAAAGTTGAAGGGGCAGGGATAAAAGATGAAGAAGAATTTCCTGAAATTTCATCTCAAGAAACAAGACCTGTTGAAGTAAAAAAGAATTATAAAAAATTCGATTTTAAGTCTGAAACATCTGTTACTTGGATTTTAGAAGAAGATATAAGTGAAAATAAAAGAATAGATTTAGGTTTTACCGAACCTCCTTCAATTAACGGAAATTATGAATATCTGTTTTCGGTTTTGAATGAATATTCTCATAAGGATTTTCAAATAATTATTACTTCAGAAAATGATCTGCAGTCTTCAAGGCTGAGAGATTTATTAATAGAGTTTCAGGAAACGGAAGGTTCGGGGAAAAAAGAGGTTGCTGCATTAATTGAATCAGGTAAAATTAAAATAAAAACCCTGGCTGTTAAAAAAGGTTTTCTCTATAAACCTGAAAAATCAAATATTACCCGGGAAAATGAAAAAATACTTTTACTTACCGATTATCAAATTTTTAATAAGCCTTACAGAACCAAAATATCAACTAATAGAAAGTATAAAAAATCTAAATCGAAAGCTTTTGCATCTATAAAGAAGGGAGATATTGTTGTTCATGAAGATTACGGAATAGGAAAATATTCAGGACTTGAAACAATAAAAATCGGGGATACCAAGCAGGAATCAATGAAGATTATTTATAATGAAGGCGGGATTGTCTATGTGAATCTAAATTATTTAACACTAGTAAAAAAATATTCTTCAAATGATTCTGGTGAATTAACACCAACATTATCGACACTTGGAACATCGGATTGGGTTAATACAAAGCATCGTGCAAAGAAAAAGATCAAAGAAGCAGCAAGAGAACTCATCGAGCTTTATGCAAAAAGAAAAGCAACAAAAGGATATTCCTTTAACCCGGATACAGTTTGGCAGAAAGAATTGGAAGCTTCATTTCTTTACGAAGATACCCCAGACCAGGAAAAAGTTACAAATGAAGTGAAAGAAGATATGGAAGCTGAAAATCCAATGGATCGACTAGTCTGCGGTGATGTTGGTTTTGGTAAAACAGAAGTTGCAGTTCGTGCCGCCTTTAAGGCTATTCAAGATGGGAAGCAGACGGCTGTTTTGGTTCCGACTACAATTTTGGCCGAGCAGCATTACAACACATTTAAGGATAGACTTGAACAATTCCCGGTAAAAGTTGAAGCACTTTCAAGGTTTCAAACTAAAAAGAAGCAAACTGAAATTCTTAAAGGTTTAAATGAAGGTAATGTCGATGTTGTTATTGGTACTCATAGACTTATCTCTAAAGATGTCTCTTTTAAAGAATTAGGATTGTTGATTATTGATGAGGAGCATCGTTTTGGAGTGATGGCAAAAGAAAAGCTCCGCTCTTTAAAGCTTAATGTCGATACGCTTATATTAACTGCCACACCAATCCCGAGAACATTGAATTTATCTTTGCTTGGTGCAAGAGATCTTTCAATAATTGCAACTCCGCCGCCGAACAGGCAGCCTATTTACACTCAGGTTTCGACTTTTGATATAATTAAAATTAGAGAATGGATTTTAAATGAGTTGAGAAGAAATGGACAGGTTTATTTTGTTCACGATAGAGTTCATTCTATAGATAAGTTAGCAGCATATTTAAATAAGCATATCCATGAAATTAAATTAGCAATTGCACACGGACAAATGAAACCTTCCCAGCTTGAAAAAGTAATCCATGGTTTTTTAAATAAAAAATTTGATGTACTGCTTTCAACAAAAATTATAGAATCGGGGATTGATATACCTAATGTTAATACAATAATTGTCAATAGGGCAGATCGGTTTGGTTTAGCAGAGCTTCATCAGCTAAGGGGAAGAGTCGGCAGATCAAACCGGCAGGCGTATGCTTATTTTATTGTGCCTTCATTAAACGGGATAAACAAAAAAGCTTTGAGAAGGTTACAGGCAATTGAAGAATTTACGGAAGTAGGTGCAGGATTCAATATCTCAATGCGGGACCTTGAAATAAGGGGAGCGGGTAATTTGCTCGGAACAGAACAAAGCGGCTTTATAAATGATGTTGGTTTTGATCTGTATGTAAAGTTAATCAATGAAGCCGTAGATGAACTTAAATACCAGGAATTTAAAGAAGTATTTAAAAATCTTCCCAGGCATGAGGAAAGAACCGAACCAACAATTGATACATATTTTGAAATTGGAATTCCCGATACTTATATGCCAGAGCAAACCGATAGACTAAATTTTTATACAGGTTTATATTCGATAAAAAATATTGCGGAACTGGAAGAATTAAAAGAAGAAATGATTGATAGGTTTGGTCCTTTGCCGGTTTTGGTAAAGAGATTGGTTGGTTCAGCATTGTTAAAATTTTACGCTTCTTATGCTTTGTTTGAGAGAATAATTATACAACGGAAAAATATATTTTTAATTCTGCCCCGGGGTGAGAAAGAAGATTATTACAAAGTTAAATTTGTTGAACTTATGAGATTTATTATGGACAATTATATCGATAAAATTAAGTTCAACCAGCAAAAAGAAGTAATGAAATTAATTATTACAAATAACTTTAAGACAGCGGAAGATCTTCTTGAATTTTTAATTAAGTTTTGTAAAGAAATTGCCGGGCTATTTGCCGATAGTCTCTCTGAATACAGGGATGCTGAAAGAACACCTGTTAATACTCAATAATAAATTAATCCTCATTTTTTCTCATCATTTTTTTGTTATACATTTTAAGATTATTTTTGAATAGGGAATAAAACTTTCTATCGTACAACTTATTTGTTCAAAATAAAAGCAACTTGAGTTAAACAAATAGAATCCGTTTATTTAAACTGTCTAAATTTTCATTTTCTTCTAAGACAATAATTGTAATTAATAGCAAATATTTCTTTATTTACTATTTGAAGACCTCTGGATATTTTGAACAAGTATATTTAGACTTAATTTATTACAAAGGAGGATTGTCATATGATTATAAACGCTAGAAATCTGTTAAGAACAGTTTTTGCATTACTTCTGTCTTTTTTATTGATAATGGGTTGCGGGAAAAAAGAAGAACAACCTGAAATGCAAAAATCGGATACATCCGGTTCAACAGTTGTTGATACAGCTAAAAAAATGACCGAAGTTAAAAAAGATACTATACCTGATTTAACCGGAAACTGGGCTGGTATTTTTGATCAAAGAAGTGCTACAATGAGCGTAATAAAACAAACCGGGAAGGACTTCAGTGCTATCATGACTATCAATTACAGGCAGCCTTTAACTAAAACAATTAACGGAACAATTGATCCCGAAACCAAAACCGTAAAAATGGAAGATCTGAATGCATCAAGATTTTCCGGGCAGTATACTGCTCAATTATTGGATGAAGGTATGCAAATTAAAGGTAATTTTATTTTAAGAGCAGATGGTAAATCATACGGCTTCAATTTTAAGATGAAATAAAAAGGAAAAATAAAAATTAGAAAGGGACACTATATGAAAAAATATATTTACTTAGTTGTACTTGTATTTCTTGGTTTATTAATTGCATCCTGCGATAATAATACTACCGAACCTGCTTCTGGACCAACTACAGGTTCAATTACAGTAGAATCCGAACCAACCGGTGCAGATATTTTCCTGGATAATAGCAGTTCGTCTACCGGCCAGGTTACAAACGCCACTCTTTCTGATATTGACTTCGGCAATCACACTATAACCTTAAAACTTGATGGCTACAGGGATACAACTGTATCTACTTCAATCAGTTCTGATATTCCAAGTGCAAAAATACATATAGTATTGACCTCTACCGAATCAATCACTCCATTTGGTCCTATTAAGATTTATGAAACTGCAGGTACAGATGCTTCTCAACCAAGTGGATTGGATTTGTCCTCAGGAGAAGCTTATGGTGTTTCCAGTGCAGACAAAGGTAAAGTTGATATTTATTACACATCGAATGGTTTTTTAGTTCAAAGCGCAGATCTTAATACCACGCAAGGTTTAACTAGAGAAACATTATTCCATGTTGGTAATGGAACTAATCTAAACGATGGTTTAGGTTCAACCAATAGCAGTTTCTGGACTGTAGTGAAATCCATGAGCGACAGGGAAACAAATTATGTATTCTTATACGATGATGACTCACACTATTCTAAATTGAAAATTACTGACCATGGGGGAGGGACAGGACCAGGTGATCCTGCCTGGGTAGAAGTTACTTGGATATATAACAATATTGCAACTGATACTCGATTTTAATTAATTAAAAAAATATTTAAAAAGCCGTGATATTTTTTCACGGCTTTTTATTTATAAGTTTATCCCTTTCACTTTTCTTTAATCCGTTTACAACTAGTTTGTAAGATTCATCAATCCAATTTAATATTTCTTTATCCGGAACAGAACCATCCAGCAAAACAGTGTTCCAATGTGTTTTATTCATATGATACCCGGGAGTTACCGATGAATATCTTTCTCTCAATTCAATTGCTTTTTCAGGATCACATTTTATATTAATGCTGATCGGGTATGATAAGCTGGCTAATAAAAACATTTTTCCCAGCACTTTATAAACGGGAGTATCCTCATTAAAGGGAAGCTCTTCGGTTACTCCTTTCTTTTTTAAACAATGAATTCTAATTCTTTCAAGATCCAAGAATTTAATCTCCTTAAAAGGTATTTCTTTAATTGTAGTCGAAAATAATAAGATTTTGGATAAGCAGTCAAATTGAATTAATTAGAATATAAGTATTCTATTAAAAATATTTTTGCTTATGATTTGTCGATTTTATTTTTAATTTTACAAGAGTTACTTTTTCTTAACATCTGAAATGAAAAACTCAAAGCTTTCACTATCTATCTTACCAGGTAAATTGGCAATTTGTCTTTTAGGAAAGAATAATGAAATTCCATCATGGGCATTAAAAAGTAATTTTTTTTCAATTAGCAAAACAATAGATGAATTATCAGTTGTTTGTTTAGAGGATATTGTTCCTGACGGTATAAAATTCGAGGGGAATTGGAAAGCATTTAAAGTGGAAGGTAAATTTGATTTTTCAGTCACCGGCATTCTTGCTTCATTAGCAAAGCCCCTTGCAGATGGTAATATAAGTATTTTTGTCGTTTCTACATTTAATACAGATTATATATTGGTAAAAAGTGAAAATCTCGAAAAAGCTAAAAAAGTTTTAAGTAAGTTTTGTAATATTAAACATTGAGTTAAAAAATTTCTTCCTTGAAAATTTTTATATTATTCTAATGCAGAACCGGAATAATAAAGCTTTAATCTGATATAAGGAGATCAGCTATGTATAAAAAGAAGCTTACACAGAATGAAAGCCGCCGAAGTTTTTTAAAGAAAGGATTGGCCGGAGGGATTGCAGCGATTTCATTTCCTTCATTATCATTTGTAAAGAAAACCACCTCATCTTTTATGCATTCAATTAATATTCAGCCGACTGAGTTAGATGAAATTACGATTCCTGAATTAATTGAAAAGGTTAAATCCGGAAAATATACTATACACTCTATTGCCGAACATTATATATCCCGAATTGCGGAAATCGACAAGGAAGGTTCTTATCTAAATAGTGTAATAGAATTAAATCCTGATGCTTTATCAATTGCAGATGAACTTGATAAAGAATTAAGAGAAAAAGGAGCCCGCGGTCCTTTACATGGTATACCAATACTTATTAAAGACAACATAGACACTGCCGATAAGATGCAAACTACTGCCGGTTCACTTGCATTAGTCGGCTCAAAACCGCAAAAGGATGCTTTTCTTGTAAAACAGCTTCGTGATGCTGGAGCTCTTATCCTTGGTAAAACAAATTTAAGCGAATGGGCAAACATTCGGTCTACGCACTCTACAAGCGGATGGAGCGGACGGGGAGGACTCACAAAAAATCCTTATGCTCTTGACAGAAACACTTCCGGTTCCAGTTCAGGTTCTGCTGTAGCAACAGCTGCAAATCTCTGTACTGTTGCAATCGGAACAGAGACAGATGGTTCTATTGTCAGTCCTTCTTCAATTAATGGTATTGTAGGTATTAAACCAACCGTAGGATTAGTGAGCCGGGCAGGAATTATACCTATTTCGCACTCACAAGATACGGCGGGACCTATGGCAAGAACAGTAAAGGATGCAGCAATATTATTAAGTGCTATCGCGGGTGTTGATAATGAAGATATTGCAACTAAAAATGAAAAAAGGAAATCTTTTTCCGATTATACAAAATTCCTCGATGCTGGTGGACTTAAAGGAGCAAGAATTGGTGTTGTTCGTAAATATTTTGGATTTCTTCCGGCTGTTGATGCTATTATGGAAAATTCTCTTGATATTTTAAAGAAAAAAGGTGCTGTAGTAATTGATCCTGCAAATGTAGATACTATCGGGAAATTTGATGATACCGAAATGACAGTTTTATTATATGAGTTAAAAGCTGATATGAAGACTTACCTAGATCGTCGTGGACCGGGTACGCCTGTTCATTCACTCAAGGATATTATCGAATTTAATAAAAAGAATGCTGCTAAAGAAATGCCCTATTTTAAACAGGAATTATTTTTACAAGCTGAAGAAAAGGGTCCGCTTACCGATAAAGAATATCTTGATGCACTCGAAAATGATCACCGTTTAACGCGTAAAGAAGGAATTGATGCATTGATGGATAAATTGAATCTGGATGTACTGGTTGCTCCAACAGATAGTCCGGCCTGGCTTACGGACCTGGTGGATGGCGATCATTTTCTGGGTGGTAGTTCACAATTAGAAGCAGTGGCAGGATATCCTAGCATCACTGTTCCGGCTGGATTCGTGTTCGGTTTGCCGGTTGGAATTTCATTCTTCGGAAGAGCTTGGAGTGAACCTGTTTTACTAAAAATTGCTTACGGATTCGAACAGGCTGCAAAGGTACGTAAAACGCCTCGTTTTCTTCCAACAGCGGATTTGAGAATATGAGATATTGAGATTGTATTTTTTATTTTCTAATTTAAAACTATCCATTATAGGTATAAATTAAGCGATTAAGAAAGGGCGCTTACCTATAATTAGATCATACTCCACATTTTCTATTCTTCTGAAAACTTGTTGTATTTAAACCAGTGTTAAAATTAAAGAACTGATTCCTTTAGATAAACATTGCTTAACATCGAACATTTTTAGATTTCTTCCTTAGAACTTTTTGGAAAAAAAGCTGATAGAATTATTCTTCTCAACCTGAGTTAAAATCTAAACGAAATATTTTCTTGGTTCTAAAAAATAACAATTTATGAAAGGTTTATTATGCCTCCAATAATAAGTAATCAACTTGCTCTTCCCGATGATCAGTACTTCATGAATGGAAGCACAAAGACGGGGATTTCGCTCCATCACACATGCGGCGGAACAGCCTCATCTACTATTGATTGGTGGAAGAGTGACGGTCAAATGGTTGGTACTGCATTTATTATCGATAGAGACGGAACAATTTATCAAGCTTTTGATCCTAACGGATGGGCGTTCCAGTTTGGTTTAAAATGGGGAGATCCTTCAAGAATTAATTTTGAGAAACGTTTCATCGGAATTGAAATAGCAAGTGAAGGAAGATTAATTGAAAATAACGGGAATCTCTATTGCTTTGGTACTATTAGCAGCCGCACATTAAAGAAAAAAGAGGAAGCCTTCGACTACGGAAAAAACTACAGAGGATACAGGTATTTTGATAAATATGAAAATGAACAAATTGATTCCGTTATCCAGCTTGTGAATTATTTATGTTCTGAATTTAGTATAGAAAGAAAAATACCTTCCAATTACATGGATTATTACGGCGATAAGTTGAAAGATTTTAAAGGAATAATCGGACATGTAAATGTAAGGGAAGATAAAAGTGATCCTGCCCCGATGGAGTTATTCTGGAAAAGAGTTATAAATGAATGCAAGCTGCAAATAGCAAATCTTAATTCACTATCCGGGAGTAACCCAATGCAATTAACGCAAAGTCAAATTGATGATCTATTCAAAGAAAATGTAATACAGTTCAGCAAGATGAATCGTGCTGCAGGTAATATGGTAAAAGGATTTTTATGGGAGCTGCAGGATGGGGGAAGGAATACATACATTCGATTAAAGAATGCTGTAGTAGATGGACATGTTGTAGAATATGAACTGGTTCAAGGGGATCATTCGCTTGTTGATCTTGCTGCTCAATCTTTAGGGTTTAAAAGCTGGGATAATAATAAATTGGAGGTGTATGATGCTTAAATGGATTATTGGAATATTGGCGGTGCTGCTTATTGCCAGTATTATATATAATTTTATTTTCTGGGGAAATTCAAAAGAAAAAATTGAAAAGGCTCAAAATGATCTTAAAGATTATAAAAACAAATATCAATTGGTAATTCAAAAAGGGGATAGTATTGAAGCGGTTATTACCGGTTTAAGGGCGAAAGAAGATGTTTATAAGAATCAAATATCAGGTTTGGAGAATCAGGTCTCTGAACTTAAAGCCGAAAACAAAGAATACCAGGCAAAAGTTGCACAACTTTTTCAACCGGACGAGCTTGTTGATGAGATGCGTGATGCATTCCCTGAATTAAAAACAGCGCCGCTGGGTGTTGCAAGAGTACCGCATCCGGAAACCGGTTTTCTGATTAGGACATTTCAAGTACCTATACAATTTGTCGCAACTTTTATTTCAGACCATAAAGAAGTTGAAAATTTTAAGCAACAGATTGATGCTTTAGGCGGAATCGTATCCGTTCAAAGAGATTTTTTAACTTTAAAGGATTCAATTATTAATTTGAAGGAACAAAAAGCCGCAGCATATAAGGATGGACTGGATTATGGTCTTAAGCGTTATGATGAGTTGATGAAAGAATATATAAGCACGTTAAAAAATCCACCCAAAATAGAATGGCCTTCAGTTACATCAATAATTACTGCTGGTGCATTAGGGGTAGCCGCGGGAGTTTTGATAAAAAAGTAAGAATATAAATATCTACACCTTTTCAAATGTTAAAGTGAAAAGTAAATTGAAATTCTGTGTTCTATAAATAATATGTTCGTCAAACTTAAATTTAAGAAGGAGTCCGTATGAAATCCATACTTCTTTTTTCATTCCTTGTTATCTTTGTTTTAACTGTCTCCGGCTGCTATACACTGAATGCAGTTGGCACGCCAGCTGAACAAACCCTGTCGATCTAATAATCCTAGCGGGAATATTATTAAACACTTTTCACTACAATGACAGTGCATCACTTCATTTTTGGATTAGTTACAGCAAGTGATCCTGAAGTAGCGAAAGCTCTTTCCGATGAAGTAAAAACAGCTGGTGGTAGTAATGCAATAAATGTCAAAATAAATTATCAGATGACATTTGTTAATGGATTGTTAAATGCTATTACTGTTGGCATCTATAATCCATTTACCTTAACAATTGATAGTGATGTTATAAAATAAAAAGTTTTGTTTTTGCTTGTTTTAGATCAACAGGGCATGGAATATAATGGATGGATCTTAAAATTGAAATAATAATTTTTACTAAAACCCAATTTTTACACGTATTCTGATGCAAAAAAATTCTCCCCAGCACAAAATATTTTCAGTACATTAACGTAAAAAATGGATTTCTTTTTTAAAAAATGTTGATTTTATAGTTAAATTTTAATGGCATTGTTTGTGTACTCCTTGTTAATTCAGAAAGAAAAAAAACTATATATCTTATTCCGAGAATTCTTCATTCTTTTGGTTCTTCATTTTTTAGGTTTTCAGCAAATTTAAGTTGTTTTATTTTTTTGAAATAGACAAAGGAGCTTATATGATAAGAAATTTTCTATTTGGATTAATATTCTTTATACTTCAATTAAGCGTTTTTGCACAAACAACCAATCCTTATTTATCTGGGGGTCTTGATTTAGGATACAACAATGGTTTCGGTGTGCAGGGAAACCTAAGTATTTCACATTTTGCACAAGACTTTCCATTTTCGCTTAGATTCGGGATCGAATATACAAGTGTAAACCCGGGAAATCCTGCTGAAGCAAGATCAATTTTTATTAATGATGCTACTAACGGTGTTCCCGAAAAAGATGGATACATTTGGGACTTTAGGATGGATTTTCTATATCAAATGAGAATCTTATCACTGTATAGATCCTATTTATATATAGGACCAAGGTATTCACAATTTACAGCGAATTTTAGATTTATTGACGGAAATGAATTTTTTGATATTTCCAGTAATCAATGGGGATTAGGTGCTGGAGTACAAAGTAATTTTTCATTAACAAGAAGACTGGATCTTGTTTTAACTACAGGCCTTGATTATTATTTTTTAAGTATAATTGAAGGACATGATACTTCTTACGGACCTGATGGTGAGATAATTAACGGGAGAAGAAACTATACATATCAAGATGCCGATAATGCAATCAATCAGCCTAAGTTTGTTGTTAAAGCGATGATGGGCTTTAATTATTATTTTTAATTATTCATGCTTATTTCTTAAAACAAAATTTAGTAAAGAACTGTTTTTCTACGGTTCTTTTTATTACCTAAGATTATTATCCTGCAGTTTAAATGATTGGATCACCGTCCAAAGATAGTTTGAGATTATTTTTTTATTCTCTAATTTATTGTAACTTTCAAAATTTCCGGCAATCAAAATTTTGGTAATTCTTATAACAATCTAAAGAAAACTTTAAGAAAGAATTGGATAAACAAAAATCATCTTTTTAGAACTTAGAAAGTCTGGTTAAAAAAATAACAGCTTTGGTTGCTGTTTTGGGATTTGCATATGGGATTTATCAATTTTTTGTACAACAGGAACGTCAATACAGACAAAAAATTTACGAGTCACAGCTTGAATTATATAAAGAGGTGATTAATCTTTCATCAAAAATCGCAACAACTCCTTATGATTCAGTTGTAACTAGTACTTCTAAAGAAAATTCAAGAAAATTTGACGAATATTATTAAGGTAAAATGATTTTATTTGAAGACACTACTGTTGAAAAAGCAATGATTGATTTTAAGATTATTAAAGATAAATTTATGACTAAAATTCCGTCAATTAAATTAAGAGATGTTCAAAAAAGTTGCTTAATGCTTGGTTATGCCTGTAGAAATTCACTTCAGAATACATGGGGCTTACAACTAGAAGAACTTAAAAGGAACAAATAAATTTATGTATAAATTAATTGCAGCATTAATCTGGTTCTGTTTAGCTTTAACATTTCAAGATAATGATGAAGTTAGGATGATATTTAATTCAAACCGGGAAGTAAGAAATTATGTACAGCCTAGCGATACAGTTTATATACACATTGTCCCTGAAATTAAAGATACTTTAATAGCGTATAAAATGCATAATTTATCAATTACCTTTGAAGGAATATCAAATGCTAAGGAGAAGGTCAGTCAAACAAATATATTAATTAAAGATACAACTTTGATCGATACTCCCCTAATTAAAATTCCATTAACAGATTATATAAAGAATGATTTAACTGATATAATTAAACTATACATAGATATTGAAGGTATTCAAAAGGTTAAAGATAGAATAATTGAATCAGACAACATTCCCAAATCTCAATTGCATAGAGAGTTTATTTGGAGTAGTTCAAATAATTAAAAAGTAAGTTGTCTCTGAATAAAAACTTACTAATAAAATTTTACTCCGTTTATTTTTATAACCAATGCATAAACAGATTAGAATATCTTTTTTAATGCTTGTCTTAGTTCAAGGTTTGCATTCTATTGAGGAATACATTGGAAAGCTTTGGGAAGTTTTCATACCGGCAAAATTTCTAAGCGGTCTTGTTTCAGGAAATCTCGAAACAGGCTTTTTAGTAATCAATATTAGTCTTTTTATCTTTGGATTGTGGTGCTGGTATATCCCTGTTCGGAAAAATTATTTTTATGCAAGAAGTGTGATCTGGTTTTGGATAATTATCGAAATAATTAATGGAATAGGTCATCCTGCATGGGCTTTATACAATGGAGGATATGTCCCGGGAGCAGCTACAGCACCGGTTCTGCTTGCTTTAGCGGTGTCTTTGTTATGGCAACTTTTAAGATCATATCCTTAAATGATTGACTAATTATATTACACATACAGAATGATTTGTCTGATTTTTTGCCTTCTTTATTTTATAACCAAATATTTTCAATTTAAGAACTGTAGAACATATAAAAGATGTTTGGGATTATATATTTTATTTTCTAAGTTACGTCTCAAGGAAAAAATAACAAAATTTTTATTTATAATATTGATAAATAAAATGTTAACGGGAATACACTTTCTTTTAAGTTATAGATGCACTTTGGAATGCGACCATTGTTTTGTATATGGCAGCCCGAATGCAAAGGGAACTTTCACATTAAATAACTTGAAGAAAGCCTTCGATGAGATTATCAAGATCGGAACAATAGAATGGATTTATTATGAAGGAGGTGAGCCATTCCTGTTTTACCCGTTGATGATTGAAGGGATTAAGCTTGCATCGGAGTTAGGATTTAAAGTAGGAGTCGTAACCAATGCGTATTTTGCAAACTCTGAAGAAGATGCAATACTCTGGCTTAAACCTCTTTATGAATTGGGAATATCCGATCTTAATATAAGTGATGATTCTTTTCACTCTGATGAAGGTAATGATAATCCAGCACAAATAGCATTAACTGCTGCAGGAAAATTACATATACCGGTTAGTTCCATTTGTATTGAAAAACCTGTTGTTAAAGAAGGGAAAGGGAAAGACTATGATAAAGGTGCACCGGTTATTGGCGGTGGTGCTATGTTTAAAGGAAGAGCAGTTGAAAAGTTAATCGAAGGTCTTCCGCGAAGATCGTGGAAAGAATTTGTAGAATGTCCGTATGAAGATCTAAAAGAACCGGATAGGGTACACATCGATCCTTACGGGAATGTCCATCTTTGTCAGGGGTTGTCTATGGGAAATATATGGGAAACATCTTTATCAGATTTAATTAAAAATTATAGTGCCAAATCTCATCCAATTTGTGGACCTTTGATCAATGGCGGACCTGCCGGTTTAGCTGAAGAATACAAAATAGATCATGAAAGTGAGTATGTAGATGAATGTCATTTCTGTTACCTCCTTCGATTAGCTTTAATAGATAAGTTTCCACAATATCTTGCACCAAGACAAATATATGGATTGGAATAGTAATTTGAATCTAAATAGTACAGCAATGATAAAAAAAGAGAATGCAGTAAAAGAATTACAAACTGTGCCGGGCGTCGGCAAATCTATTGCCGGTAACCTTTGGAATATCGGCATTAGGAATATTAAAGATCTTGCCGGACACAGCCCTGTAAAACTTTATGAACAGCTTAATCAGTTTAGTGGTGTAAAAAATGATATTTGTGTTTTATATACATTCCGTTGTGCAGTTTATTATGCCACGGAGACTAAACATGAAAAAAGAAAGTTGAAATGGTGGTATTGGAAAAATCAAGTATATATAGATTAAAAGTTTCTGTCATTATTTCTCAATTCCCATTACTCTCACATTAGAATTTTCCATACACTGCAGATTCAAAAATTATTTGAGAATATAATTTTTTTTCTCTACTTTCCATTTGAGGGAATAAAAAAATTGGACACTTACCTATTATAAATTTATAAGACGATATATTAATTTTAGAAAACTTATGGATTTAATAAATCGATGATGTATATAAAATGGAATGGAGGAGCAAAAATGGCCGGCGATATTTTAATATATATTGGTTCATTTATAGTATTCGGATGGGGAGCTGCACATCTGTTCCCGACAAGAAATGTGGTAGGTAGTTTTGGAGAAATATCTCCAGATAATAGGTATATCATTACTATGGAATGTATTATCGAAGGGATTAGTCTCATCTTTATAGGTTTTCTTGTAGCATTTGTTACATATATAGACAGCACAAACATAATTTTAAGTTCAATATATTGGATATCATTCGGTATGCTGAATATACTTTCGGTTGTTTCACTTTTTACCGGCTTTAAGAATTCTTTCATAATGTTTAAACTTTGTCCGTTCATTTTCAGTGGTTCTTCTTTATTGATTGTTATTGGAAGTAATCTTAGCTGAATGACTAAAAGCCATAAAAATAATTAATAGTATTCCGAATATCGGTAATTAATATTTATGTCGGAGAAGTATATGAAACGTAATATTTTAATATTATCATTATTACTAATTGTCACGCTTTGAACTATATCTTAAAACTATTAAGAATTTAATAAAACGATCGGATGAATTTACAACTCTTCTTCCAGGTCATGGAGAGCCTTTGGATAAAGATTTTCTGGATGAACTAATTATATGTACTCAAAATATTCTGAGTGGCGAATGCAAAGGGAAACCATACAAAACTTTTGTTGATTACGCTAAAGTATGCTCTTTTAAGAGGGCAAGGATTGCATTCAATCCCGATAATTTGTATGTAAAATAAAATGAATTAAGCAGTTATCAACACGTTATTCAATTAAAAATGCTGTTTGAAATTAAGAATTAATAATTACTTATTAGGAAAATGAATAACAAAAGAATGAGGAGATACTTCCCTGGATTAATTACAACTCCATATATTGCTGCTCTTTGTTTTCTTATAGTAACACTGGTCACAGCAGGGCATTATGGATTCTTCGGCGATGAGCTCTATTATTTTGCTTGTAGCAAGCACCTGGCTTTCGGTTATGTCGACCATCCTCCACTTGTTGCTTTTTTAACATTAATAAGCATTACTATGTTCGGCGAAACAATAATTGGTCTTCGATTTCTATCCGGGCTTTTTGGTGCTGTTACAGTTCTCCTTTCAGCGAAAGTTGCTGAGGAAATCGGAGGTGGTAAATATTCACAGGCACTTGCAGCATTATCAATATGTTTCGGATTGGCTTTCCCGGCTCTAAGCAGCTTCTTCTCTATGAACCCGGTCGATATAATGTTATGTACGCTTTTTATACTGGTGTTCTTAAAAACAATTCGTATGCCTTCGCCAGGGAAATGGATTATACTGGGAGTATTGCAGGGAATAGGTCTCCTAAATAAATATACATTTCTGGTACTTGGATTTTCACTTTTGCTGTCTCTTATCATAACAAAAAAATGGAGTATCCTTAAATCACAGTGGATTTATATAAGCGGCTTAATTGGGCTTTTGATGTTCTTGCCGCATATTCTGTGGCAAATTAATAATGGCTGGCCTACACTTGAATTCATGCGCAATGCGACCGAATACAAGAACCTCAGTTTATCGCCTTTTACATTCTTATCGCAAATAATTATCGGCTTAAATCCATTCACATTCCCTTTGTGGTTGAGCGGATTAGTGTACCTTTTTCACAGCAAGGAGACAAAAGGTTACCGGTTCCTCGGTTGGACAGCAATTATATTTATTCTTGTCTACCTGTTTCAAAACTCGAAATTCTATTATGTCGTTCCCATTTTTCCTCTCTTGTTAAGCTCCGGCACAGTTGCAGTTGAGCGGTTCTTACAGAGGTTCCGTACCGGATTGCTAAAATGGGCAATAGTAACAATGCTTGCTGTATCAGGTACAGTACTTATGCCTCTCGCGGTTCCGATTCTTCCAGTAAACCAATTTATAACTTATTCAAAGGCTCTTGGTATTTGGAGTATGATTAGAATGGAAAAAGAAGAGAGAGATTTTCTGCCGCTTCATTTTGCTTATCGTTTCGGCTGGAAAGAGTTGGTTGATACAGTAGGAAACGCTTACAACACATTACCGCAATATGAAAAGAATAAATGTGCAATTCTCGCTTCATGGTATGGGATAGCAGGCGCAATAGATCATTTTGGTTCAAAATATAAATTGCCTAATTCAATATGCCCGCGAAATAATTATTGGATCTGGGGAACACATAATTACTCCGGTGAAATAGTCCTTGCTGTGGGATATGACATGCACTACCTAAAGAAATATTTTAATAGTGTTGAACGTATCGCACACTTTGAACATCCGTATGCTTATGATGTAAATATATGCTTGTGTAAAAAGCCTAAATTCACACTCAAACAAATGTGGCCGCAGCTTAAGATTTTTATATAATAGAAGAAAACAATCTCTGGATAATTTATTTAGACCGAATAGAATAGCAGCGCATAAAGAATAAAGATTATTTGAGATTATATTTTTTATTATCTAAGTTGCAATCAAAATAAGCAAGAATAAAAGGGCGTTTTACTATTTTTTTCTTCCTTCATTTATCTTAATTATTTAGATATGAATGAGAAAATTGAAAATGAGGAAGCACCACTAAGAAAAACTGAACTAGTGATCCGGGATATTAAAAAATTAGTAAACACAAAAGGTTTTATTTATGCTTTTTGTATGATTCTTTTTGAAGATTTTCATGTATTTATTGAAGAATTACATGAATTAAATTATCAGGAAAGACTTAGCATAAAAGAAGCTTCCCTATTACTTGGTTTTTTAATTCAAAATGATATAGATTTTTCAATACCAGATACCCCGCAAGATTTAATTATACTAAAACAAAAAACTTATAGCCTAATGCAAGAGCATCATGATTCTTTTATGATCCCGTTTTTTGAAAAATTAAAAACAGATATGGAAAAAAAACACAAAAAAGAAATGTTGATAAGTGATCAAAAAGAATTTTTTGGTAAAGGAGGAATGTTTACGGAATCAATATTTTATTCGGGAACGGGTGTATATGATTTCCAATATTTAGAATTTTTAGAAAAAAAATATAAATACGACAAGAAATGGCTCATTGAAAATAGAGAATTTGATTTTGCTGAAATAATTAAAATCAGTTCCGATATAAAGAATATTCTTCAGAAAAATTCAATAACAGCCTGATCTATTTTATGAAAAGGTATTTCACTTTTCTTTAGCCATTTTCAACTTATTGAGGAACTAAATATTCATTTTTCGTGCAGTATTAAATAAACAAAAATTTAAACATGAAGAAATTAATTATTTACCAGGTTGATTCATTTACAAAAGAAAAATTTAAAGGAAACCCTGCAGGTGTTGTGGTTAATGCAGATGGATTAAGTGATAGTCAAATGCAATTAATTGCAAGAGAATTAAACAATTCAGAGACGGCTTTCCTTTTTTCAAAAGATGATGATAACTGTGACGGGGTAATAAGATATTTTACACCTAAAACAGAAGTTCCAACCTGCGGACATGCAACAATAGCAGCAATGTATGCAAAAGCCTTTGAGGAAAATCTTGATTCTTGCATATTAAGGATGAAAACAAGGATAGGAGTTCTGCCCTTTGAAATAGTCAAGGGAAATAATGACTATCAGGTGATAATGACCCAGGGTTCATTTGAACTTAATCCTTCCTTTGATGAGATTGCCATACAAAAATTAATTGCCGGTTTAGGACTAAGTAAACAGGAACTGGATGAAAAATGCCCTATACAAATTGCTTCAACAGGGCATTCTAAAGTAATGATTGGAATAAAAAGCAGGGAAAAGTTAAATAGTCTGAAACCAAATTACCCAGCTCTATCTGAACTTAGCAGCTTAATAAAATGCAACGGGTATTTTGTTTTTACTTTTAATTCTGATAATAAAAATATACTTACCTACGGAAGAATGTTTGCACCGGCTATTGGAATAAACGAAGACCCGGTAACAGGCAATGCAAATGGACCCTTAGGCGGATATTTAATACAAAACAAAATTGTTGATACAGAAGGAGATTGCTTTGAGTTTAACGGGGGACAGGGGGAAACAATAAACAGGTTTGGAATAGTTAATGTCTGTGTTAAAATTAATAACGGCAGACCTTCCTTAATAAAAATAAAGGGGGATGCAGTAATAATATTTAGGACCGAGTTAATTTATTAATGTTATATAGAGGACATAAATATTTGTGTCCCCTACAATATTAATAAGGCAGGTTTTCAAAAATCATGATGCATCAGATGAATAAATTCAACCTTTTTATTATTCTTAGTTTTTCTTTTCTGTTACTTTTTCAAAATAATTCTTTAGCGCAATCAAATGATCTTTCCAGTCACATCGCTTTCCTTAAGAATAGAGAAATCTGGATTTCTGATGTAAAAGGTAAGAACCAAAAACAAATCACCAGCGATTCCGTGAAAGTCGATGACTTTAAATTTTCTCCATCACTAAAATATCTTGCATATACAAAGATTTTAAAGTATATCGACGAACCCGGATTGTGGAACGATTCGGAGAGTGTACCTCAGAAAACAGTTTGTTCAATAGTAATTATGGATCTTCAAAACCAAAAGATTATAAAAGAGATAATGCCTACGGAAGATACATGGATATATATTTCAAAATGGCTGCCGGATAAAAAATTGTTATACTATAGCTCATCCGGTTTTGATGTGTCGGGATTTTATGTTTATGATATTCAAAATGATCTTAAAAAGGAAGTAGAATATGATAAAGCAAGTATCATAAATTCTTCTGATTATTCTGATGATGGAATACTTATGGCATACATTGATGATTCCGGGCTTGGCAAAGATTATAAAGAAAGCATCCATCTTGTTCACTTGAGGTTAAATGCAGATAAAATTCTTGTTTCTAAAGGAAATATAAATGATATAAAAATATCAAATGACAAAAACCTAATTGCATTTATTGAGGTAACGGAAACCGAGAAAAAATACTTCGACAATTTATGGATTTATAGTATTACAAAAGATTCCTTGGAAAATCTTTACAGAAGCCCTGCGAGTGCAAAAAGCATGAATGAAAACGGAATATCATGGTCATTTAATGATCAATATATCGGCATATTTTTCCCGCCTCAGGCATTAATTCTAAAAGTAAATAAACCCGACAGTATTCAACGGATTAGAGGATCAGATTTTACTTGGATCGAAAACAACAAAATCATATTTTCACTAGGAAATAATATTTATTTGTACAGTTTAAATACAAATAAAAGTGAGTTGCTGATTGAACGTGCTTCTAAACCTGTCTTGCTAAGAGAGAAAAGTTATTAAAATTCAAAATAATTACGGTTTAGCTATAATCTTCAAGTACAAAATCTTCAATTGACTTTCCAAATAGAATAGCGGATGATTATATTTAAAGGATAATTTTTATAACTTGAATAAAATAGATGAATGAGATAACAGTTGGTGGAAAACATGTAATAGGTGCCTGTCTTGGTGCTTCTTCAATTTCATTTGTAAGACTAAAAAAAGAAGACAAACAGATAAGTATAGAAGATACACTAACGCTTCCGCATAATGGAGATCCTAGAAAAGTCTTCAAAGAAAAGTTGTACCAGTTTGCAGCGCAGCCTAAGTACATGGCTGTCATGGTCCAATCCATGACAGAAATTGAAAGTCACAGTATGGACCATGACCGCCAATTACCCCCGCATTCATCCATTCATCCATTCAAACATTCAGCAAATGGATTAGATCAAGTTCTTATAGTCGTAACCGGCCGTAAATTCCGTAAGCTTGTTAAGTTTACAAATGTATCCGAACCTGAAGCTACTGAATACGCATTTACTTTCCTTAATAAAGATAAAGAGAATTACTCGGCTGTCGCCTCTCTTGGCGGCGAAACTTTTATGGTTTATACAATTGATGATGAGGGGAAAATATCGAATGTAATAACAAGAAACCAGTGTGCTTCGGGAACGGGAGAATTTTTTCTCCAGCAGATAAAAAGAATGGACCTTGGAATTAATGAAGTTGTAAGCATGGCAAAAGATGCCGAGCCATTTAAAGTTTCAGGCAGATGTTCTGTATTCTGCAAATCCGACTGTACCCATGCATTGAATAAAGGGATAAGAAAATCAGAAGTTGCCGCCGGATTATCTTTAATGATGGCAGAGAAAGTAGATGACCTGCTGAAAAAAGTTAAGCCCGGTAAAGTAATGGTTGTCGGCGGTGTTACTAAAAATTCGGTTGTTATAGATTTTCTAAAAGAAAAAATTCCGGATATTAATATTCCTGCTGAGGCTTCTTATTTCGAAGCTTTGGGTGCTGCACTTTACGGACTTGAAAATGAAGTAAATTTAATCGAAGACTTTAATGATATTTTTATTCCGAGAAAAAGTTCATTCGTATTTCATCAGCCGCTTAAAAATTTCAAAGACAAAGTTCATTTCAAAACATGGAATGGAAAAATCAATTATAATCCAATTAATTTTGACAAGTCATTTGCTCAATTGAACCAAAGAAGAAATGGAGATAGGGAGCAAGCTGCCGGGCATAAACAGGATGCAAAAGACGGTGATGTTTGTATACTCGGACTTGATGTTGGTTCTACGACTACTAAAGCTGTTGTAATCAGAAAATCGGATAACATAATACTTGGCTCAGTATATCTTTATACTCATGGTAATCCTGTCGAGGCTTCAAAAAAATGTTACACCGAATTATTAAGACAAATTCATGAGAAGATAAAAATTATTGGTGTTGGAACAACTGGCTCAGGTCGGCAGATAGCCGGGCTTCACGCTTTAACGGAAGGTATTGTAAATGAAATTGTCGCTCATGCGACGGCGGCAGTTTATTTTGATCCTGAAGTAGATACTATTTTTGAAATAGGCGGACAGGATGCAAAATATACATATATAGTTAACAAAGTCCCGGCAGATTATGCTATGAATGAAGCCTGCTCTGCAGGTACAGGTTCTTTTATTGAAGAATCTGCACATGAGTCTCTCGGTATAAAAGTAACAGATATTGAATCGATTGCAATGAATGGAGAGATGCCTCCTAATTTCAGTGATCAATGCTCCGCTTTTATCAGTTCTGATATTAAAACCGCACAGCAGGAAAATATTGATAAAGAAGATATTGTTGCCGGACTTGTTTATTCAATCTGCATGAATTATGTAAACCGTGTTAAAGGAAACAGACCAATCGGGAAAAAAATATTTATGCAAGGAGGTGTCTGCTATAATAAAGCTATACCTATAGCAATGTCTGCTTTAACCGGCAAGGAAATTATAGTTCCGCCCGATCCCGGTCTAATGGGCGCATTCGGTGTTGCACTTGAAATAAAAGAAAAAATAGATTTAGGCTTAATGAAGCCCGGTGAATATTTCCTTGAAGACCTCGCCGGAAGAGAAGTAGTTTATAAAAAACCGTTTATTTGTGTCGGCGGCAGGGAAAAATGCGATCTCGCCTGTCCCATAAATCTTATCGAAGTTGAAGGAAAGAATTATCCATTCGGAGGAGCCTGCAATAAATATTATAATGTAATCAGTAAAACCAAGGTTGATGTTGATAAATATGATTATGTTAAAAAAAGGCAGCATCTTTTATTTGAAAAGTATGCGCCCCAAATTAACTTACCTGCAGAAGCTGTAACAATTGGAATAAATCAATCATTTCACACACATACGATTTATCCGTTATATTATAATTTCTTCACAAACCTCGGTTTCAGAGTAATTCTTTCTGATAAAATAGATGAAAAAGGATTGGAGAGAGAGAATACTTCTTTCTGTTATCCTGCCCAGGTTGCATTAGGTTTATTTGCCGATCTGATTGAAAAAAATCCTGATTATTATTTTGTCCCTGAAATTTCCGAAATGTATGTTGAGGATGCAGAGCATCATCGTATTGATTTCAATTGTACATGTGTTTTTGTAACGGGTGAACCGTTTTATTTGAAACAGGGTTTCAAAGATTTGATCTCTGAAGATAAGCTCATTACCCCGTTTTTTAATTTTGCAAATGGTTTTGATAAAGAAGAAAAGAAATTCATTGAAGTTGCAAAACGTTTAGGAATTGAAGATGAAGATAGAATAAAAAATGCTTTTAAAAATGCTTTAAAAATGCAGATAGACTACCAGGATGAACTTTTCGTTATGGGTGAAGAATTTATCAAATATTTAAAGCAGCATCCTGACGAAATGGCTATTGTACTGGTCGGCAGACCATATAATTCTTTTACGGAACTTGCAAATAAAGGAATACCTAAAAAATTTGCATCAAGAGGTGTTTATGTAGTTCCATACGATATGTTCGATTACCGCGGGCAAGCTGTAGATGATAATCAATACTGGGAAGGCGGAAAAAAGATTTTAAAATCCGCACGCCTTATAAAAAATAACCCGCAGTTGTTTGCCACATACGTCTCAAATTTTTCATGCGGACCGGATTCAATGCTTTTAACAACATTTCGCTCAATAATGGGAACAAAACCATCATTAACTCTTGAGCTTGACGGGCATACGGCCGATGCTGGTATAAATACCAGGATAGATGCCGCTCTTGATATAATTAAAAATTACAGGAGAGTTCAATATAAGATAAACGACCCTGATTTTAGCGATTTTATTCCTGCAAGAATAGAGTTCGGTAATGAAGAGGGATTTTTTATTTCTTCAAACGGGGAAAAAATTCCTTTGTCGGATCCCAAGGTTGATATTTTAATTCCTTCCATGGGGGATCTAGCGGCTCCAATGTTTGCTGCAGGATTGAGAAACCAGGGATTTAATGCTATTGCTATGCCTGAAGGAAATCCCGAGATATTGAAGCATGGCAGATCTGTTGGGAGTGGAAAAGAATGCTTACCGCTGCTTCTGTGCGTTGGTTCATTGCTTGATTACATTGAGAATAAATGGGACGGAAAACAGCATATAGCATTTTTTATTGTACAAGGAGGGGGCAATTGCAGGCTTGGACAGTATCCTGTTTTCATAAGGGAAATTATCAAGAGAAAGAAAATAAAAAATGTTGCAACTCTGACTTTAATGAATGATGACGGCTTTGCCGGACTTGGTCCGAATTTTTCACTTAGAGGAATCCAAACAATTTTTGTAAGCGATGTGCTCGATGATATCCGTTCAGGAATTATGGCTCATGCTGTTGACCCGGAAGAAGGATTAAAAATTTTTTACAGAGAGTACGATAAGCTAAACCAGGTATTTGAAAAGGAACCTGATAAGATTTATAAAGCCTTAAAACGATTTTCATCTATAATAAAAAATGAAATATCTTCAAGAGTACCGATAAACCAGGCAAAATATATTGCTTTATGCGGTGAGATTTATGTAAGGCGTGATCATTTTTCACACAAATGGCTGAATAAACATTTTGCACAGAAAGGATTTATTCTAAAAGATTCTTATATAAGCGAATGGGTTTACTATATAGATTATCTTTTAAAGCAGAAACTTTTGGAGCCGGATACATCTTTCCAGAAAAAAATAGAAAGAGTGATCAGGTTTTTTTATATGCGTATAGCCGAATATAGAATTAAAAAAATTTTAGCTAAAACCGGGTATTATAAATTCTCGTTAACAAAAGTTGAGTCTCTGCTGAATAGAAGCAAGCACATCCTTCCACTGGAATATAAAGGTGAACCGGGGTTAACTCTTGGCGTAGCTTTGCATGAGACAATCGATAAATATTGCGGTGTAATAAATCTTGGTCCTTTCGGATGTATGCCTACGAGGTTTACCGAATCTCTCGCTGCGACAGAAATGAAAGTTGAAAGCAAGCTGGTTGCCGAAAGAATTGTTAATAAAAACTACAAGCTGCCGGAGATTTTTAACGGCAAAATGAATATACCCTTTTTAACTATTGAAACAGACGGGAACGTTTATCCGCAGGTTATAGAAGCACGGTTGGAGACATTCGCATTACAAGCCGAACGGGTTGCGGGATTAATGAAGGCAGCAAAGCTGAACGGGTATGGGGAGGTGTGAAGGAGGAGGGGATACCTGATACCAGATACCGGGTGGAATTTGCAACAATAAACTTTTTATTTACAATTCCTGATTATTGATCAATAAGATATCAGGAATCAAAGTAATTACCCAGGAGAGTCTAAATAATGAGCTTAACTGGAGGCAAATTAAATAAGTTAAACGGGGATGCAGGGATTTCAGCACCGGAAAATTCTGTTCCGGTAATGAAATTAATAAGATATCATAAGCCGCAAAGTAAAGATGAATTAGTTGCCCTGATTAAATCACACCATAAAAATAAATGTGAATGCGGTATAATCAGTAAAGGTACAATTGAAGATTTTGGAAATAACCTTTACAAAGCTCAAATGGAATTCTGGGGCGAATATGAATTTTCTTTAGAAGAATGTATTCAATGGGAATACGATTTATTTGTCACAAACTCATTAAGAGGTAATACTATTGAATGCATGACAGTTTCAAAATTAAAAGATAACCTAGAAAACTTTGTTGTGGAAAAAGCCAGCCAATTTTATGATGAAGAATATAGAATCGATTTAATTGTAAAAAAGAATAATGAGGAGATCTGCGGAATTCAGGTAAAACCTGCTA
>CAYUVK010000031.1:1565-46838 GCA_964448105.1 uncultured Ignavibacteriaceae bacterium | reverse complement strand
AGCAAATAACCGTCGTGTCGAATTTGTTAAAGTGTAAAGTGCACTACTTAAGTGCCAGTCACTATAAAAGTGACTGGCACTTTGTTATAAAATAAAATTATTTATGGTTTGAGCTAATAGGTTAAATCTTCACAATAATAACCCAAGTCTTTAACCCTGCTTATAACATCTTCCATATCCAATTTATCTCCAACTACTCGAAGAATTTTATCTCGATCTCCGAGATCAACCGTGCATTCATTAATTTTGTAGGAATTATTTAAAGTATGCCTTACCCTTTTAAAATCAATTTTAGAATTAATATTCGTTTTGAGAATTAACATTTCCATATTGCAGCTCCATCTCTAATTAATAAATATTCAATCTGTTGGTCTTTAGAAATTTATCGACAAGATTAAGCTTATGTTTTTAATTTCAAATATGCTTTATTCATTACTTTCTCCAACTTTTCCTGTTTGTGAATTATGGATATCTTCAAATTTTTTCTTCCAGTATTCTCTATCTCTAAAATGGTTTCTGTGATCGTGTTTTCCTATGCCAAGGAATAAAATTTTAGAAAGAATTAAAATCCCGATCGCCTGCCAGTAATTTATTTCGGGAAGCTGAAATATTGCGGGCATTAGCCAGTTCCATAATAGGAATACAACTAGCGAAATAACTGCCACAATTATCAATACAAAGAAGAATTTTTGAAAAAAGAATCTTTTATTAAAATGATGTTTCATCGCTTTACCTATTTATTTAAATATTTACTTAATTTTTTTCTTAATTGAGATACTGCATAGTGTTTCCGTGAAAGAAGAGTATTAACATTTAAACCGGTTATTTCGGAAATCTCTTTAAATGAAAAACCATCAATCTCGTTCATGATAAATATATCTTTCTGTTCGGCCGGGAGAGTATCCAAAGCCTTTTTGAATTCCTCGTTAAATTCATCCTGCAGGAATAGATCCTCGGGCGTAAATTCAAGCGAAGGAAGTAAATCAGTAAAAGAAAAATATTCATCATCTTCTTCATTTTTATTTTCCATCTTTGAAAAATTTTCCGGTTTCTTCTTTCTACTTTTGTCAATTATTTTATTTCTTGCAGATTTAAATAACCATCCCGAGACCCTGTCTATCATAATTATGTCTTCAAACCCTGCAACAAACTGGTAAAAGACATCCTGCAGAATATCTTCGGCATCCTCTTTTGAGGGGACATATTTTTTAATAAAATTAAATAATCTGCCTCTCTCTTTTATAAGAGTATTTTCAACTATTTTGGTTTGCGAAGTCATTAAACCTATAATAAGTTCTAAGTATAAAGACGAATCAGAAAGAGAAATATTTTAAATATATTTTTTGATTCTTTAATTTATCGATTGAGTTAACAATAAAAACAATTTTTTGATGAATTGTTGAATAAATTGATAATTTGTAAAAATTTAATTTTTTGTATCTTAAAAGCTTTAATTCATATTCTTTTTAGGTGAAATCTTGAAAATTCAATTCTTCGGCGCTGCACAAACAGTAACAGGTTCCATGCATCTTTTGCATATAAACGGGAAAAAAATTCTACTTGATTGCGGTCTTTACCAGGGGAAACGGAAAGAAGCTTATGAAATTAATAAAAATCTTCCTTTTGATCCCTCAATAATTGACGTAATGCTTTTATCGCATGCTCACATTGATCATTCGGGTAATATTCCCAACCTGGTAAAAAATGGCTTTAACGGGCATATCTATACTACTTCAGCTACAGTCGATCTTTGCCAGATCATGCTTAGGGATTCTGCTTACCTGCAGGAACGCGATGTAAAATTTGTAAACAAGAAAAGGCAAAGGCAAAATAAAGTCCTTTTCGAACCGCTCTATTCAGAAGAGGATGTTGAGAAGGCCATGCAGAATTTTATAGGTATTCCGTATGATAAGGCTATTGAAGTTGCGCCTGGTGTTAAAGTAATTTTTAGAGATGCGGGACATATTCTTGGTTCGGCTGGTGTTGTCCTAGAAATTAGAGAGAATGGAAAGTTTACCCGACTGGGATTCAGCGGTGATATAGGCAGGCCCGATATGCCTGTAATAAGAGATCCGAATATTCTTCAGGACCTTGATGCTCTAATAATGGAAAGTACCTATGGAAATCGACTTCATCCTGTTACCCCTGAGGTTGAGGAAGAAGTTGCGAAAATTATAAATGGGACTGTTCAAAGAGGAGGGAAAATAATTATCCCGGCTTTTGCTGTTGGAAGAACACAGCTGCTTGTTTATGTTTTACATAAGTTATTCAATCAAAACAGGATTCCGCAATTCCCGATTTTTGTCGATAGCCCCCTTGCTGTAAATACAACGGAAGTTTTCCGGATGCACCCGGAATGCTTTGACAGGGAAACGTATAGAGTTTTTATTGATAACTATGAAGATCCGTTCGGCTTTAGCAGGCTTACATATATTAGAGATGTAGAAAAATCGAAGCAGTTAAACAGCTTTAACGGACCTTGCATGATCATTTCTGCATCCGGGATGGCTGAAGGCGGCAGGATTGTTCATCATTTAGCTAATAATATAGAAAATCCCAATAATCTTATTTTGTTTGCCGGCTACGCTGCACAGGAAACACTCGCAAGAAAAATAATGGATGGCGCTGAAGAAGTAAATATCCTGGGTAATTCTTATAAGGTAAAAAGCAAAATTATAAAGATGGATTACTTCAGTGCACATGCGGATCAAAAAGGGCTGCTCGATTATTTAAAGCTTTCTAAACCGGATAAATTAAAAAGTATTTTTATAGTACACGGCGAGGAAGAGCAGGCTATTCCTTTAAAGAAAAATATTATTGAGAAAGGATATAAATCGGTTAACTTCCCGAAAAAAGGTGATAAATTCGAAATTTAATTATTAGGTAAAACTTAAGGTCAAATAGATTTTATTTATCTGCTATAACAAGCATTTCAAAATCTTCTGTTGTAAGAATATCATTTCTTGAAAATGCACCGAGCTTTGCACCGTATATCTCTATTTTTTTAAATCCGAGTGATTTTAATAGCCATGTAATTTCAGACGGAACGTAATATCTTTCGTTGCATTCCAATTCTTTCTTATTCCCATCATCATCTTCGAATGTTGTAATGTTAATATCACGGAAAGTCATTAAATCAAATGTTCTGCTTTTATATGCTGCATTCCCCTCTTTAACTGAAGATTCAATAAATTCTTTTACTGAATGGAATAGCGGAAACAAACCGTTTAAAGTTGTAAATATTAATTTACCATTATTTTTTAATGAATCCGCTACACTTTTTAATATTTCATAATTCATATCATCGGTCTCCATTAAAGGGAATGCTCCTTCGCAAAGCATAATTGCCAGATCGTATTCATTTTTAAAAGGTAATTTTCTAGCATCTTGTTTCCTAAAATCTATTTCCAGGTTCTCAGCTTTGGCTTTCCTTTCAGCACTTGATAATTGAGATTCTGATAAATCGATTCCGGTAACCTTATAACCCCTTTTTGTTAATTCGATTGAATGCCTTCCGGTACCGCAGCCAACATCAAGAATTTTTACAGATTTGTTAAATTTTATTTCTTGTTCAATAAAATCACATTCGCCGATTGTACCCTGAACAAAAATTTCTTTATCATACTTATTGGCATAGTTTTCAAATAAAGATTCATACCACTGTTTCATTTTGCTCCCTCTTTAATTAACCGGTGTAAGGTGAAAGATTTATTAAGCCTAAATTACAGCTTAAAATGTATTTAACGATTTGTTGCAAAGCTTAAAGCCTCTTTGCTCCAGCTTGAGGCATTTTTTATAGCAGGGATTACTTCTTCCGGTTCATCAACGAAAGTCCACATGTCTAAATGCTTCTTATGCATGAAGTTTTCATCAACAGATTTTTCCAGCATTTGCTTTAACGGGTTAAAATAACCTTTTGTATTTAAAATAACGATTGGCTTTGTAAATTGTCCAAGTCTCTTCAATGTTATAGTTTCTAATAATTCTTCAAGTGTTCCGCTGCCTCCTGGCAGGGTTACAACGCCATCGATATTTTGTAAGAACTTTGCTTTTCTTTCATGCAGTGTTTCGGTAAGTTCAAAATCGACTAAACCTTTGTGAGCCCATTCTACTTCGTTCATAAATTTTGGCATTATACCCTTTATTTTACCTCCATTTTCAATTATTGTATCTGCAAGCTTTCCCATTAACCCGTTTGCTCCTCCGCCGAAGACCACTTTTATTTTTTCTTCTACGAAATTTTTTGCGAGTCTTTCCGTTGCATCAAAATAGATTCTATTAATTTTTGAGCTTGAAGCACAATAAACACAAATTCTCATTTATTTATAACAAATATTAATTGAAAAAATTTAACTATTCAACTGCAAGCGGTACTTCTTCCTCATCTTCGGATATAACTTTAGCAATATCCGCAATGCTGTCTTTTTCGTTCAATCTAATTACTCTAACACCTTGAGTATTTCTACCCATCACCCTTAAATCTTTAACACTCTGCCGAATTACCATGCCGTGAGTTGATATAATTACCAGTTCGTCGTTATCCTGTACTTCCATCAGAGCAATCATTTTTCCGACCTTGTCACTTGTCTTAACGGTTATTACACCTTTGCCGCCGCGCCTGGTGATTCTATAATCATTTATATCGGAACGTTTGCCGTAGCCTTTTTCTGTTACAACCAAAATGGTTCCCTGCCTTTTAATAACGAGCAGGCCAACAACTTTATCGTCTTTTCCCAGTTTAACACCCCGGACTCCCGTTGCCGTACGTCCCATATCGCGAACATCTTTTTCGTTAAACCTGATGGCAAAACCATTTCTTGTTCCGAGCACTATATCATTAGTTCCATCGGTCATTTTAACTTCAATTAATTTATCATTTTTATTCAAGTTAATTGCATTTATCCCGCCTTTTCTAACATTACCATAAGCGGAAAGAACGGTTTTTTTAATTGTTCCTTGTTGTGTAGCCATAATCAAGTAATGAGTATCGGTAAACTCCTTCACTGCAACAAAAGCGGTTATATTTTCATCCTTATCTTTTTCAAGTAAATTTATAATTGACCTTCCCCTTGCTGCTCTTCCGCCCTCGGGAATTTCATGAACTTTAAGCCAATAACATTTCCCTCTATCGGTAAAAAACAAAATATATTGGTGCGTTGATGCAATAAACATATGTTCAATAAAGTCATCTTCTTTTGTTCCTGCACCTGTAACACCTTTTCCTCCCCGTCCCTGTCTTCTATAACCGCTCACCGGGAATCTCTTAATAAAGCCGGTATGAGAAATTGTAACAACAACATCCTCTTCGGCTATTATATCTTCCAAAGAAAATTCTTCGTAATCGTGTATAATTTCTGTTCTTCTTGCATCACCATATCTTTCTTTAATTAAAAGCAGTTCATCTTTAATAATTAAATATCTTTTTTCCTCGCTTTCCAATATCCCTTTTAGTTTTTCAATAAGTTTTATTACATCCTTATATTCGTCTTCAATTTTCTTTCTTTCCAGGCCAGTTAATCTTTGCAAACGCATATCAAGAATTGCTTTTGCCTGTATTTCAGATAATTTGAATTTTCTCATCAAATTATTTTTAGCAGTTTCAACATCCTTGGATTTTTTAATTGTCTCGATTACCTCATCAATATTATCGAGAGCAATAATATATCCTTCCAAAATATGGGCTCTTCGTTCAGCAGCATCGAGCTCATATTTGGTTCTTCTTATAAGAACATTCATCCTATGAGCAATAAAATGCTCCATTGTTTCTTTAAGAGTGAGGATTTTCGGTATTCCGTTAACCAATGCCAGCATTATTACGCCAAATGTAGTTTGCATTTGCGTATGCTTAAACAATTGATTAAGTACGACAGGGGGCTGGGCATCTCGCTTCAATTCAATAACCACACGCATACCATCTCTATCGGATTCATCTCTTATGTTGGAGATATCATTTATTTTATTTGCTCTAACTAAGTCTGCAATCTTTTCAATTAGATTGGCTTTATTGACCTGGTATGGAAGCTCCGTTATAATAATATTTTCACGGCTGTTTTTAAGGGTTTCAATGTTAGCTTTTGCACGGACTATTATTTTTCCCCGCCCGGTTAGGTATGCATCTTTTACACCGGAGTAACCGTAAATGATTCCTCCCGTAGGAAAATCAGGTGCAATTACGTGTTTCATTAATTTTTCGGAAGTAATGTTAGGATTTTTTATTAAAGCAATTAATCCGTTAATTACTTCGCTTAAATTATGAGGCGGAATATTTGTAGCCATCCCAACAGCTATTCCGCTTGCACCGTTAATTAAAAGATTAGGTAAATAAGATGGGAGTACAACAGGTTCCTGCAACGAATCATCAAAATTTGATGTGAAATCGACTGTATTCTTATCCAAATCACGCAGTATTTCTTCCGAAATTCTTGCAAGTCTTGCTTCCGTATATCGCATTGCTGCAGGAGAATCACCATCAACGGAACCAAAGTTTCCCTGTCCATCAATAAGAGGATATCGAAGTGAAAAATCCTGCACCATTCTAACCATTGAATCATAAACTGCTGTATCTCCATGCGGATGATATTTACCAAGAACTTCACCGACTATTCTTGCGGATTTTTTATAAGGCTTATTATAAGACATGCCTAATTCATGCATACCATATAAAACTCTGCGGTGAACCGGTTTTAACCCGTCTCTTACATCCGGCAGTGCTCTTGCTACAATTACAGACATCGAATAATCGATGTACGAAGATTTCATTTCTTCTTCTAATGAAACGGGTACTATTTTTTCAAAAATTGTTGCCATAATTATTATTTATTTAAATCACTTAAAAATTTTTATTTACTTTTTTGGAGTAACCGGAATTAAGATTAAGAGTAAGATTACGATTAAGATATTACGTAAAATCTTATTTTACACATCCAAGTTTCTGACATATTTTGCATTCTTTTCAATAAACTCACGCCTTGGTTCAACATCATCACCCATAAGCGTTTCAAAAATCTTATCCGCAGTTGCTGCACTTTCTAAAGTTACTTGAAGTACAGTTCTAGTTTCCGGGTTCATAGTTGTTGTCCATAATTGTTCAGGATTCATTTCGCCAAGTCCTTTATACCTTGAAATATTCACTCCTTTTACAGAACCTTCTTCAATCATTTCTCCAACTAATTCTTCGGTATCTTCTTTTTCTTTTCCGTTTACTTTAAACCGTTTTAATATTTCATCACGTTCGTTATCATCAAAAGCATAATGTTCTTCTTTCCCTTTTTTAATTTTATACAGCGGAGGCTGCGCAATATAAACTTTTCCGGCAGTTATTAAATCTTTCATATGTCGGTACAAAAATGTAAGCAGCAATGTTCGGATATGGCTTCCATCCACATCTGCATCCGTCATTAAAATTATTTTGCCATACCTTGATTTTGTTTGATCGAAATCAGGCCCGAGGCCAGCGCCTACAGCGGAAATAATAGCTTTAATTTCATTATTCTCCAGGATTTTATTCATCTTTGCTTTTTCAACATTCAATATTTTTCCTCTTAAAGGAAGAATTGCCTGGAACCTTCTATCCCTTCCTTGTTTGGCAGAACCGCCTGCTGAATCTCCCTCAACAATATAAATTTCGCAATGTTCAGGATCGGTTATTGAACAATCGGCAAGTTTACCGGGAAGATTCATACTGTCCAGAGCATTTTTTCTTCTGGCTAAATCTCTAGCTTTTCTTGCGGCCTCTCTTACTTCTGCAGCACGAAGGCATTTTTCGATAATCTTTTTACCAACAGACGGATTCTCTTCAAGATACTCGGATAACTTCTCACCAACTAATGTTTCTACAGCAGATTTTGTTTCACTGTTTCCGAGTTTAGTTTTTGTTTGCCCTTCAAACTGAGGCTCGGCGACTTTAATTGATAAAACGGCAGTAAGACCTTCTCTAAAATCATCTCCCGTTAATGAAATTTTTCCTTCTTTAATTAAATTATTTTTATAAGCATAATTATTAAATGTTCTTGTAAGGGCAGTTTTGAAACCAACCAAGTGTGTCCCGCCTTCAAGAGTATTAATGTTATTTACATAAGAGAAAATATTATCGCTGTAACTGTTATTATACTGAAAAGCTATTTCAATAGGGGTATTATCTTTTTCTCCTTCAATATAAACTGTTTTATGAAGCGGCTCTCTTGTTTCGTCAAGGTATTTTACAAACTCAATTAATCCGCCTTTAAAATGATAGGTCTCTTCCTGCCCCCCGTTTCTTATATCTTTAATATTAATGGAAATATTTTTATTTAAATATGCCAGTTCTCTCATTCTCTCAGCAAGTGTATCAAATTTAAAGATAGTTGCTTTGAAGATTTCTTTATCGGCCATAAAAGTAACTTTAGTTCCCGATTCATTCTTTTTTGCTTTACCGATTTCTTTAACCGGCTTTAGCGGCTGACCTTGCCGGTATTCTTGAAAATATACTTTCCCGTCTCTCTTAACTTCAACTTTTAGCCATTCCGATAGAGCATTAACAACTGAGACACCAACTCCATGTAATCCCCCTGAAACTTTATATGTATTTTTATCGAACTTTCCGCCAGCATGAAGCATTGTCATTACAACTTCAAGGGCAGAACGTTTTTCTACAGGATGCATATCTACCGGTATCCCACGACCATTGTCAATAACCGTTACGGATTCATCTTTATTTATTAGAACTTCTATATAATCAGCATAACCGGCTAATGCCTCATCAATACTGTTATCAACAACTTCATTTACTAAATGGTGAAGGCCTCTTGCACTGATATCACCGATATACATTGCAGGTCTTTTACGGACAGCTTCAAGTCCTTTTAATACATTTATATTTTTTGCACTATAATCACTTTTAGGTTTAGCGTTTGACATATATTTCAATCCAGTTTATTTAAATAATACTTATGAAACGAACTTTATTTTTTTTATTCTTTCTTCTTTTACGAACTCATTTATTTTTTCTATAATGGCCTGTTCTTTAAATTTTAATTCGCTTCTCCAAACAGAGTTTTCAACTCTTAAGAAGAGTACATTGTTTTTTACTTTTACAGGCTCTGCGATCTTTTCAAAATCGTTAAATATTTCATAAAATTTTACAATAATATCAGAATCTTTAATTGAATTTCTTAATTTGCTAAGCGAAGGTTCTTTTTCAATTGCTTCTCCCAGACTAATGAAACCATTATGCATAAATGACCTCACCTTGTTTTAATTTTATCAGGGTATCGTTTTCATTTATTTTAAGAAAAGACATATTTGAAAAATCAGTTAGTGTTATAAAAGCCTGTCCGGTTTCTCTTAAGTATTCGCTTGTTTTTATTGACCTGTTAGCATCAAGTTCACCAAACACATCATCTAACAGGAAAATAGGTGTTTTCCCTGTCTTATCTTTTAGATAAAAAAACTGGGCAAATTTCAACGCAATTTGAAAAGTTTTATGCTGTCCCTGTGAACCAAATGTTCTTAATTCCTTATCATTAATTTCAAAAAGATATTCATCCCGGTGAGGTCCAACCAGGTTAGCTGCCCTTCTTAATTCATCATCTTTTTTCTTTTTAATTAAATCATTAAAGCTTTCTTTTAGTGCCTCAATACTTCCGTATTCACTATTCTCTTCCAAAAACAAATAGTGTACACTTGGAATCTCATCTGTCCCTATAATTTTCTTATAAGATTCTTCAACGTATAAATTAAATTCTTCAATAAACTTTATCCTGTAAATAATTATTTCAGTTCCTGTTTCAATTAATTTTGATGTCCATGCATCCAATTCGTTGTATGTAGTTTGCGATATTTTATTTTGTTCTTTTATCCGGGTTAAAAGGGAAGAGCGCTGCCGGAGAGTACGGTTAAAATCCAATAATAATCTTAAATAAGTTTCACTTGACTGAGATATTACCGAATCGACAAATTTTCTTCTATCGCCTGGCGGACCCTGGGTAATCGAATGATCTCCCGGTGTTAAAATGACAACCGGGAATTTACCGATTACATCCGAATAACGGCTAACCTGCTTACCGTTTTGAAAATAATACTTTCTATTTTCTTTCAAAGAAAAATAAACTCTTATATCATTTTCAGTTAAGTCTTTAAAAGAACCATTAATTTCAAATTCGTTTTCGTTAAACCTTGTCACTTCGCTATCTGTTTTAGAATTGTATCCTTTAGTTGTACATAAAAAATAAATTGATTCCAATATTGATGTTTTTCCTTGCCCGTTTCCTCCAACTATATAATTAAGTTTTTCTGAAAAATTTATTTGAATATTTTTATGACTTCTAAAATTTTTTAAATGAATTGAGGAAAGAATCATATTAGTTATTTAACCGCACCGGCATAAGCAGCAGCAGCAATTCTTCGTTTTCTTCATTTTCAGTTGGTTCAATAATGCATGCTTTTGTAGGTGAATGCAATTTAAATATTACCTCTTCCTTGTTAACATGTGATAAAATATCATATACATAAGAAGTATTAAACCCGATATCCATCGGTTCGCCTTTATACTCACAGAAAACATTTTCTTTAGCATTGGAACCATGATCAATATCTTCAGCCGATATTTCCAGGTTATCATTTGAAATTGAGAATTTTACCTGCTTTGAATTTGAGGTTGAAAAGAGCATCATTCTTTTTACTGTTGTAAGAACATCGTCCGTTTTTACTTTAAGTATATTTTCGTTTTCAAGTGGAATAACGCTATTATATGAGGGATATTTTTCACCTATTAAGCGGGAGATAAATTCAACGTCTCCCAGCTGAACCATAATATTCGTCTTGCTTAAATAAATTTTAACATCACTGTCTGTCAGCTGCTTGGAAAGGACTGAAATTGCTCTTTCAGGAATTATATATTGTTCTTCTTTCTCTGTAGCAATTGACTTATTAACATACTTTACCAGCCTGTGGCCGTCGGTTGCTACAAACCTTAATCCTTCATCGGAAAACTCAAGTAAAGTTCCGGTCATTGCAGGTCTCATATCTTCTTTGCTCATTGCAAAGGAAGTTTGATCAATAGCTTTTTTTAAATCAGTTCCATTTAATGAAATTTCTTTTTCCCTGGAAATTGAAGGAACTTCCGGAAAATCTTCCGGAGAGGAGAATCCAATATTATAAACACCTTTTTCGGTTGTTAATTTTAATTTTGAATTTGATTCAGCTTCAAAATTAATTTGTGCATCCTCTAAGGAGCGGATGATATCATACAAAAGTTTTGCAGGAATTACCATCTGTACGTTTTCATCTGCGGCAACATTTATGGAAGACCTAATAGCAATTTCAAGATCTGTTGCACTCACAGTAAGTAAACCGTCATGAATATCAAACAGAAAGTTTTCTAAAATCGGCATTGGAGTACGGGTTGGTACAGCCGGAATTATTTTAGATAATAACTTTTCTAAAACTTTGCTGTTTACTGTAAATTTCATTTATGATTTCTCCTTTTAAACGTTGTAAAATAATAAATTTAAGCAACATTCTCAATGAAAAAAATTGTAACTAATGACAAATTTTTATCTCTTTTTGCGGCGTTTTTATTAGGAATATCTTTATGAAAGATATATCTAAAAATTAAAAAATCTTGTGAAAAAATAGAACTTTTTTTAGATATTAAAATAATCAATTATGTTTGAATAAATAATGCTTAGGTAAGAAAAAATATAATATGATTCTTAATGAAAAAAGTAGGGCTCATAAAAGCTGAATCAAACTGTTAATAATAAACTTTCCTATTGGTTTTTGAAAAAATAATTTTGGCTTTAAGAGGTACATGCGTAATAATTGAAATAGTTTAATGCATATTGACAAATTAATATACCATGACTATTTTATCCAAGATAAATATTCATTTCATATGAGGAATTTAACCCTTCATAAGTTTTTAGTCGAGCAGGAATTCCTCAATTGTTTTCGCAGACTAATTACCAAATTCTTAAACTAAAAAGGAGAGGCATAATGAAAAAGATGTTGTTACCGGCGCTTGTTGTACTTTTGTTTTTTAGTTCAACCACACTTGCACAATTGCCAATTAAATTAGGAGCGAGAGCCGGCTTAAATATAGCTAATATGTCCTTTGATCCCGATATTACTACTCAAATACCCGGGGCATCAAAATCCAGCAGGGCGGTTTTCTTGGTGGGGGGAATTTTTCAATTAGGCTTTGCAGGTCCAATTGCATTGGAAATTGAGCCAACATATATCCAAAAGGGAACGAAGGCAGAAGGTTCAAATGTTGTTATTTCTGGAGTTCAGCTTAATAACCTTACGGTCACTTATAAGCTCGCTTATTTGGAAGTTCCTGTTCTGCTGCGAGTCTATCTTCCTGTACCGGGTATAAAACCTTACGCCGAAGCCGGACCAACTATTGGATTTAATTTGTCATCCTCTTATACAACTGATTATTCATATTTAGGGCAGAGTTATTCAGAAGATACAGATAATAAAGATAATACCAAATCTGTAGAATTTGGTTTAGCATTCGGTGCCGGAGTAGAATTCAGTGTTGCACCTTTTACATCTTTATTAGTGGATGCCCGTTATTCTCTCGGATTGACAAACACTGCAAGTGACCAATCAATCCAACCCGGGGAGCAGAGTATAACTGTAAAAACTAACGGTATTCAAATATCTGCCGGTGTAATGTTTGGTTTGTGAAAGAATTATATCGGTAAAATTTATAAGGCGAAAGTTATTCTTTCGCCTTCTTTATTTTAAAACAGCTTTTAAAGATTTAGAATTTGCTTCAATGGTCTTATCCAAATCTTCTTTTGAATGAGCGGTAGATATAAACAAGGCTTCAAATTGTGAGGGGGGCAAGTAAATTCCTCTCTTCAGCATTTCATTAAAATATTTTCCAAACAAATCTGTATTTGATTTTACCGCGATTTTAAAATCTTTAACGTCCTCTTCGATAAAAAACAAAGTAAGCATTGAACCTACCCTGTTAATAGCAAAATTTTTTCTTAAAGATTTTAGATTATCTCCAAAACCTTTTTCTAGGTAAGAAGATTTTTCTTCAAGTTCAGAATATATTTGGGGATTATTTTTTATGAATTTCAATGCAGCATAACCGGCCGCCATCGCTAAAGGATTTCCGCTGAGAGTTCCTGCCTGGTAAACAGGTCCGTTTGGAGCAATCATTTCCATAATTTCTTTTTTACCGCCAAATGCTCCAACAGGAAGCCCGCCTCCAATAATTTTTCCAAAAGTGGATAAGTCTGGTTCTATGTTAAATAATTCTTGCGCCCCGCCTTTTGAAACTCTAAATCCGCTCATAACCTCATCGAAAATTAGAATAATTTTTTCCTCGCTGCAGATATTTCTTAATTCTGTTAAGAATTCTTTTGAAGCTTTTACAACACCCATATTTCCTGCAACGGGTTCAATTATAATAGATGCAACCTGATTTTTATTTACACTTATTAATTCCTTTACAGATTTAATATCATTATAATCAGCAATTAAAGTATCGGCAGCATTTCCTTTGGTAACACCGGGGCTTGTAGGAATCCCAAGTGTTAAAGCACCCGAGCCTGCTTTAATTAAAAAGAAATCTGCATGCCCGTGATAGCATCCTTCAAATTTTATAATTTTTTCTTTACCTGTATAACCACGTGCAGCCCGCACTGCACTCATCGTTGCTTCTGTCCCGCTGTTCACCATTCTCACTAATTCTACCGAAGGGATTAATTCCGTAATTAATTTTGCAATATTCACTTCAAGTTCGGAAGGTGCTCCGAAACTGGTTCCGTTTTCAATTGCTTCAAGTAAAGCTTTCTTAATAAAATCGGGGTTATGTCCAAATAAATGTGGTCCCCAGCTTCCGATGTAATCAATAAATTCATTTCCATCGATGTCTATTAATTTAGAACCGAGTCCCTTTTTTATAAATAAAGGATTTGTGCCGACAGATTTAAATGCTCTTACAGGAGAATTAACGCCCCCGGGTATATATTTCTTTGCTTCGGTAAATAAATGTTCACTTTTTGTTATGTTCATGTCGCATCCTTAAAAGTCTTCTTAGGAAATAAAATTTATAGAAATTTTTCTTTACTAAAAATATTAAAATAATATTATTAACTTATACTGTATATGTGCTAATGTAAGTGCCAGTCACCTTAAAGGTGACTGGCACTTCACAAAATTAACCTCTGGAAATTATAATTAAAGTGATTTCCGGTGTAGAGTTATATCGTACAGGCGCTATTGACATACCCAATCCTCTTGTTACAACCATTAATAACTTCGTGCCATTTTCCTTAGTAAAGTGGAAATCTCCTCTTACATAAGGACCCTCAATTAATGTTGGTGTTAAATTTTTAAATGGAAAGAGAAACGTTATTTGTCCTCCATGGGTATGCCCCGCAAGATAAAGATCATAGTTATATTTTAATGCTGCTTGAGCTAAAAAAAATCTTGGTTGATGTGCAAGAAATATTTTTAAATCATAATTCCGTTTTAACTTTGCCACACTGTCTAATTCATCAACCGGGATTCTTTCGACATACGTGTTAGTAACAAAAGTAATTTCAATGATAGCAGTATCAACCTTTATATACCGTTTCCCATTATTAATCATTTCGATCCCATGTTTTTTAAGGGCTTCTTCCACTTCATTCAAACTTTTTGTATAATCATTATGGTAAGCCCAATTATCGTGATCCCCAACGCAGGAAAAAATTCCGTATTTTGATTTTATTTTACCGATATATTCTGCAGCTTCATTAATATAATCGGGTGTGGAAGTTATAACATCTCCTCCCATTAAAACTAAATCCGGATGTGTAGAATTTACCTTATTAATATAGTTTGTCAAGCGAGCATTATCAGTATACCTATCTGCCTGAACATCCGATATAAATGTTAGTCGAAAGTTATTTAAAGCTTCAGGCAAGTCTTTCTTTTTATATTCGACAATCCTGATTGAAACTGCGGTTTCATCATGAATAATTCTTATAGGGACATAAAGTAAAAAGAAGGCTGCAATAAATAAAATTGCTTTTGTTTCAAGCGACAGAAGCTTTTGCTTATATTTTTTCCAGATTGGAAAGATCAGAAATCTTAAAACATCAATAATTAGAAAGAATAAATCAGATTGTACAATAAATAGAAAACCAATCCAGAAAGAATATATTAAGAAATAATCAAAAAAGAAATTTTGGGGAACCCAAACATAGGTTTGGAAAATAGCAGCGTAACTCCAATCAAAAATTATAAATAGAGGATATAAATTAATCCAAACCAGGAAAATTGTTAAAAGAGTTTTTTGTTTCTTTTTTGAAAAACCGGGGAAAATATTCTTAATTGCCTTGGATATCTTTTTTGTAAAATAAAATTCAACTAGGAATAATAAAACTGCAGCTATTAAAATCAGGATTATATTTCGCATTAAATATTAAATGTTGAAGAAAAAATTTTTAGTGCGTAATTTATCTATATATACATTCCCCTACAATGCACGATTTATTCTTGAAAAAGTCTGCCAATTATCTTTCCCATTTTTTCGAAATGAGTTCCCTGCCAGTAAACTTTATCACATGTTTTACAATACCAAAATTCATTTTGTCTCATTTTAACCTTTAATGGTAACTTATCAATAACTTTTTCTTTATCAATTTTTTCTAGTTTTGTATTGCATTCCAAACATCTTTCAAATTCCTTGATTTGTTTTTTTAAATTAAATCTGTTAACAACCTCGTTCAATTGCGATTCAGGATTTTCATTTCTAATCCAGTATCCGTGTGTAACATTACTTCTTTTTAGAATTCCTTTGTCTCTTGTTAAAATTGTTCTTTTATCTTTTAAGGAAATTTCAACTATCTCATCATCACTGTAATCGTTTCTGTATTTGGTATTGAACCCAATCATTCGCAAATACCTTGCTAATGTTCCCAAGTGAACATCTAATATGAATTTCGGATTTCTTAATGGCTTTGCTCTTAAATGCTGGACATCTGAAATATCAAATGATTCAAAAACCGGGTAAACACTTATAACATCTGAATCATTTACAATATAAGAAAAATTTGCTGAAGTGCCGTTAACTAAAATTAAATCAACTTCGGTATGAGGAACTCCCAAAGATTCTATCATATCTTTAACGGAGGCTCTATCGATGAATTTATGTTCAAACCTGGTTTTTCTTTTTTCTTTCGGAAGGAAATCATTTAATTCTTCATAGAACCGGAAGTAGGCAGTTTTCATTTTTAAATAGTATATTCACTAACCACTTGTGAGTATATCAATCATAGTGGAAAATCAATATATAAATTGATTTAAGAACAAGGATTAACGATTTTTGATTTAAGAAGTTAATTGTAAGAAAAATTAAAAATCTGAGATCGTTAATCGATGTTCTGAGATAAAGGAATCTTAATTTTTAAAAGAAATTTTACCTTATTTTAATATGCAATTCTCTCAGCTGCTCTTCACTCACAGTTGAAGGAGCGTCATCCATTAATGAAACGCCGCTTGCTGTTTTTGGAAAAGCAATTACATCGCGGATAGAATTTTCTCCTGCAAAAATCATTGCCATTCTATCGAAACCGAATGCAATACCGCCATGCGGTGGTGCACCGTATTTAAATGCATTCATTAAAAATCCGAATTTATATTCTGCTTCTTCATCCGAAATGCCCAAAGCTTTAAACATTTTCGACTGTAATTCCGCATCATGTATCCTAATGCTTCCTCCGGCAATTTCAGTTCCGTTTAAAACAAGATCATAAGCACGTGCACGAACTCTTCCGGGATCAGATTCCATATACTGAACGTCTTCAAGCCGCGGGGAAGTAAACGGATGGTGCATTGCATAATAACGTTTTGTCTGATCGTCCCACTCGAACAGAGGGAAATCAGTAACCCATAGTAAATGCGAATGGGAATCTTTTTTTATTAGATCTAGTCTTCGGGCCATTTCCAACCTTAACTGTCCCATGATTGATAACGCTTTTAACCTCTCGCCGGAAATTATAAAAATTAAGTCTCCGGGTTTTGCATTTAGCCTTTCAACAAGATTTTTCTTTTCTTCGTCCGACAAAAATTTAGCAATAGGAGCTTCCAATTCAACACCGGAAGCAGATTCCTTAACACGCATCCAGATTAATCCGCCGGCACCTAATTTTTTTACAAAATCCGTTAACACATCCAATTGATTTCTTGTATAGTCTCCGCATCCCGGAGCAACCAATCCGGATATTATCCCTTTATTTTCAATTTGTTCTTTAAAAACTTTAAAGTTGGTTTTTGAGAAAACATCATTTAGTGTTACCATGTTGAGAATAAAGCGAAGATCAGGTTTATCACTGCCAAATTTTTCCATGGCTTCATCAAACGACAACCTGGGAATAGGAAGCTTTAACTCCCCTCCCCAAATTTCTTTAAAAAGGATTTGCATTAAACCTTCGACCACTTCAAAAATATCTTCCTGGTCGATAAAAGACATTTCCACATCTATCTGTGTAAATTCCGGCTGCCTGTCGGCCCGAAGATCTTCATCCCTAAAACATTTTACTATCTGGAAGTACCTATCAAGTCCAGAAACCATTAATATTTGTTTATAAGTCTGCGGAGATTGGGGCAAAGCATAAAATTTCCCTTTATGTATTCTGCTGGGGACCAGGTAATCTCTCGCCCCTTCCGGGGTGCTTTTCATAAGCACAGGAGTTTCAACTTCAACAAAATTTTTCTTATCAAAATATTGCCGGGTTAATTGGTACATTCTATGACGCATAAGTAAATTTTTCTGAATCGTATTTCTTCTTAAGTCAAGATAACGGTATTTTAATCTTATGTCTTCACTAGTTTCAATTTTATCTTTAATAGGAAACGGTGGGGTTTTCGCTTCATTTAAAATAATCAGCTTATTTGCCATTACATCAATATGACCAGTAGCTATCTCGGAATTATCTGTTTCGGGAGGTCTTTTTCTGACTACTCCTTCAATCGAAATAACAAATTCATTCCTTAATTTACCGGCTTCCAGGTGAGCTTCTTCATTAAAATTTGGTTCAAAAACGATTTGTGTTATACCGTAACGGTCCCGCAAATCGATAAAAATTAATCCGCCTAAATCGCGTCTTGTATCAACCCAGCCATTTAAAACAACATTTTCACCGATATTAGTTTGTCTTAATTCACCGCAATTGTGTGTTCTTCTTTTAAATTCCATTTAGTAAAAATTACTCCAAATTTGGGAAAATTTAAGCTATAAAAATAATTAATTAAAAAAGGGTAAACAAATGCTTTTATTTAATGAAATAAGCTTGATTGGGAAGCAAAAATTTAAGCGAAAAAATGAATTGTGATAATAAACATTATAATTACAGTTTTGCACATTGCTCATAGAGATTGACTTTTACCATTTACATATTGTAGCCGTAGTTAAAATAAGTTTACAAATTTTTCAAAAATAAGGAGATGTTTATTATGAAAAAGATTCTGAATTTAATAGCAATGTTTGTTATTTCTTTATTTATGATGAGTAGTTATTCTTTTGCTCAAAGCAATCAGCAAAACAACGGCAATCAAAACATGGATAAACAAAATACCGCTCAGACAAATACCAACTACGCAAAGTTGATGTCATACTATAAATATGCAAAAAAGAATATTATAGAAGATTCAACTAAATATAAAACATATAAAGGAAAGTTCCACGATCAAAATAATATGGGAGAATCAAGCGCTAATATGAATAATAATATGAAGAATTCTAATATGAATATGAGTTCTTCACATAAAAGTATGATGAATTCAAACAGTACAATGATGAATAATACAAAACATAAAATGGGGAATAAGAATATGAAATGGGATAGTACAAAATGGAAGAAACATTAGAAGAACAAATAAATGATTTATTTGTTTAAATAATATTGTAGATAAATTTATTCCTAAGTCTTGAAAGTAAAGGAGGTATAAAAATTCTTTCTTTTACTTTTAAGACATTTTAATTTTGCTTACCTGAACAAATCGTTCCAAATACTTTTTTCTTGAATAAAGTAATTATTTGTAAATTAATTCTATGAATATTGTAGAATTAATAAGGAAGAAGAGAAATGGAAATGAATTAGCCCATCATGAAATAAATTATTTGATCTCTGCTTATACTAAAAACAAAATTCCCGATTATCAATTTGCCGCTTTTCTCATGGCCGCTTTTCTAAAAGGATTAAATAAAGAAGAAACTTCTTGCCTTACTGAATCAATGATTAATAGCGGTAAAACAATTAATCTTAGTTCCATTAAGGGAGCAAAAATTGATAAACATTCAACGGGGGGAGTAGGAGACAAAACATCTTTAATAATCGCACCAATTGCAGCAGCAGCAGGAATTAAAGTCCCAATGATCTCAGGTAGAGGACTCGGACATACCGGCGGAACACTAGATAAGCTTGAATCAATACCGGGGTTTAAAACTGATTTAAATCTTACCGAATATAAATCTGTTCTTAAAAAATGCGGCGCTGTTTTAATCGGGCAAACAAAAGATATTGCCCCGGCAGATAAGTTGATTTATTCTTTGAGAGATGTAACTGCAACAGTTGAATCGATTCCTTTAATAACTGCTAGCATTATGAGCAAAAAGATTGCAGAAGGAATTGATGGGCTAGTTCTGGATGTTAAAACCGGAAGCGGTGCTTTTATGCAAAAAATGAATGATGCTGTTTTACTGGCTAATACTCTGGTAAATACCGCTAAGTCTTTTAATAAAAAAGTTATCGCATATATTACCGAAATGAACCAGCCTTTAGGGAATTATATCGGCAATTGGCTGGAAGTTTTTGAATCTATAAAAATATTAAAAGGGGAAATAAAAAATGATTTGCTCGAACTAAGCTTAGTTTTAGCCGGGGCAATGATTTTCCTGGGCAACAAGTCCTCATCAATCGAAGAGGGGAGTCAATTAGCTCAAGAAATAATTGCAAACGGAAAAGCATTTGATAAATTCCTGGAAATTGTGAAACTTCAGAATGGAGATACAGCTTATATTAAAAATCCAAATAAATATCCAAAATCTAAATTTGTTCAAGAAATTAAATCAAAAGAATCCGGTTATTTAAAGCAGATTAACAACTATGAAATTGGAATGGCTTCCGTAATTCTTGGTGCCGGCAGAACAAAAATCGATGACAAAATAGATCCGAAAGCCGGGATTATTTTTTATCCTAAAATAGGAGATAAAATTACTAAGGGGGATATTATTGCAGAGTTTCATTCTTCTTCTAAAGAAAAAATAAACGAAGCCGAAGAGAAAATTTATAGCTCGCTAAAATTTTCCGGACAAAAAGTAAAGAAACTTAAACTGGTTAAAAAGATTATTAATTAATAATTAAGTTAATCTTCTATTCCGGTAAACCGTTGAAACGGTTAATAATACCCATAACTTAATATTCAACTGTTTTAACAGTTTTCCAAGTAACTAAATTATTTTTTATGTCCAGATTTCACTTTCTTTGCAATTCTTATCATAGCATCTAAAGAAATTCTGACATCCTGTTCTGTTGTTGCCCACGAACAAATACTTATTCGCATCGCGGTTTTACCCTGCCATACAGTTCCGCCGCACCAACATGTTCCGTCATTTTGGATTTCTTTGATTACTTTATTCGTTATTTCCTGGCTGCCGAAAGATACTAATACCTGGTTAATTACAACATCATTTAAAATTTCAAATCCGGCATGGCTTAAACCTTCAGCAAACATTTTTGCATAATTGCATGTTCGTTCTATTAAGTCCGATAAGCCCGAACGGCCAAGAGAATATAAAGCAGCCCAGACTTCAATTCCCCTGGAACGTCTCGATAGCTCCGGGCAATATTGGGAAGGTTCCCTACGTTCTCCTTGTGGTAAATATGCTGCAGTTAATGACATAGCCGATCTAAGAGATTCAGAATCCTTTACAAAAGCTAATCCTGAATCATAAGGAACATTAAGCCATTTATGTGCATCGGTTGCCCAGGAATCTGCGAGATTTATCCCTTCGGTTAAATATTTTTTTGAAGGAACTGCAGAAGCCCACAAACCGAATGCTCCGTCAACATGTACCCAGGTATTTAATTCATGAGCAATTTCACAAATTTCTTTTATAGGATCAAAAGAGCCGGTGTTAACATTCCCTGCCTGTGTACAAATAATAGTTGGTTTTTTAATTTTCGGGAACTTTTTTAATTCAATTCTTCCCTGGTTATCGACCGGTACTTTAATTACCCGTTCTCTCCCAAGTCCCAATAACCCTAGCCCCCTGAACAATGTCGGGTGTGCTTCCTCGCTAATAATAACATTTATTGGAGGTGCATTAAATAATCCCTTCGATTCAACATCCCATCCAATATTTTTTAATATTGAATGTCTTGCAGCAGCAAGCGAAGTAAAATTAGCCATAGTTGCTCCTGTTACAAAAGCTCCTGCACTTTCGGCCGGTAAATTAAAAATTTTAAGAAGCCATTTCAGACATATTTCTTCTAAAACAACACCAACCGGTGAGCCGACAAAAAGACCCGCATTCTGATCCCAGACAGTAGATAACCAGCTAGCTGCGACAGAAGATGGAAGTGAACCGCCAATTACAAAACCGAAAAATCTTTTTCCCGAAATTCCAATTGTTGCCGGGGAACCTATTTCATCAAGGACTTCAATCACCTTACCAGGATTAACAGGATTATCAGGAAGCGGTATATCAAATTCTTTTAATCGTTCTATTGCCTTTGTTGAAGGAGAAACAGAACGGTTATTAATTTCTTCCCTGTATTTTATTCCTCTCTTTGCTGTATCTAATAATAAATCTTTCATAAACAGATATTCCTTTTGAAATAAATTCTTTTATAAAGATGAAAGATAAAACTATCGACTTTTGAAACAAATTTTAATTTAAAATTAACATAATATTCATAATGTGTGTTTTTATTTAAGAAAAGTAACATTATTTTAGTTAATATCTTTTCATAAGCAAAAGGGAGAACAAAATGCTTTTTATCATAGCCATAATTGCCGCAGCCGTTGCATTCGTTGTGTTTAGAAATGCAAAAAAAAGACTTAACAAACAGGAGGCAAACTTCGCACTAATTGGTTTTTTAGTAGCCTTATTTATTGCCGTACTTCAATGCTGGACGATTATTCCAGCCGGGCATGTTGGAGTTATCGATTTCTTTGGAAATGTTAGTGATAGGACTTTAAAGCCAGGGGTAAATGTTGTCAATCCATTGGCAAATGTTATAAAATTTGATGCTCGAACCCAGGAAATAAAAGAGGTAATGAATGTCCCTTCAAAAGAAGGATTGGGAGTTGAACTGGAAATTAGTCTTCTTTATAGTTTAAGCTTTGATAATGCAAACAAGATTTACAAAACCGTAGGTGAAGATTACGTTGATAAAATATTAATTCCGCAATTTAGATCTGTAGTTAGAGGAGTTACTGCAAGCTATGAAGCAAGAGCGCTTTATACTGCAGAGCGGGAACAACTTGCAAAAATGATGGAAGAAGAACTTTCCAGACTTGTTAAACCAAGAGGGATTACAATTGAGGCTGCACCTTTGCGTCAAATAACTTTACCAGCAAGATTAACTGAATCGATTGAGGAAAAATTAAAAGCAGAACAGGAAAGTCAACGGATGCAGTTTATTCTTCAAAGAGAAACTCAAGAAGCAGAAAGAAAAAGGATTGAGGCAAAGGGGATCGCAGATTTCCAGGAAATAGTTTCCAAAGGAATAAGTGAACAATTATTAAAGTGGAAAGGAATCGAGGCAACTGAAAAACTTGCCGGTTCATCAAATACAAAAATTGTAGTAATTGGTTCAGGTAAAGAAGGATTACCGTTAATTTTGGGAGGGGATTGATAGTTCATAATTTAAAAATATCTAAATAAAATAATGTAATTATAAATATATGAATAAACGGATGACAATATTAGGAGTAGGGATTAAAATAGGATTTTTAACTCTACTCTATCTCATCATATCAATAATTATTAATAATTTATTAAATCCATCTTATAGTATTTCAATTTATAATTATAATATTTTGCTGTATTCGGGGATAATTCTAATAATTATAGGGATTTTATTTGTAATTATTTGCGCCAGAAAATTGAAAAAATCTTTCAATGCAGGAATTTTAATGAAGGATGGATTGTATTCAATATTCAGAAACCCAATGTATGCCGCTTATCTTTTATTTATTATTCCTGGGATCGGTTTATTGTTTAGTTCATGGATTGTTTTATCGACTGTTATTGTCAATTATATATTATTTGCGATTTTTATTAGATCTGAATATAAATATCTTGAAGAGAAATTTGGCAAAGAATACCTGGATTATAAAAAAAAGGTTTTGATAAAATTTCTTTAAGATTCCTAAATAGTTTTTTCAGACTTAATTCTTATATCTACTGCAAAAAGGTCCTGAGTTTGTGTAATTATTAAAGGATTAAAATCAAATTCTTTAATTTCGGGAAGCTCAAGCATCATTTGCGCTGCAGATATAATAACTTTTTTTATCTTTTCTATATTGAAAGGTTGTTCACCTCTAACACCTTTTAATATTTGCCCCATTTTAGTGTTATAAATTAATTCATCAACATCCTGTTCGGTTAAGTTAACCGATTTCATTGAGATATCGTTATACACTTCTACATATTTTCCGCCGGTTCCAAACATTATCATCGGACCAAAAGATTTATCTCTGAAACCCCCTAAAAGAATTTCATGTTTTGTTTCAATGTAAGGCTGAACCAGGAAATTTTCCAATAAAATATTATTATTTGTAAATGCTATTTTGATCTCTTGTCCGGCTGACATTAACTCTTCATAATTTTTAATATTAATTTTAACCGCATTTAATTCCGATTTATGCAGAACATCTTTTGAAATCCCTTTTAATACTAAAGGATATTCTAATTCATCTATTTTTTCACCTAAAATATCGGGTTTAATTGTTAAAGATTTTACAATAGGTAAGCGATATTCTTTTGCTAAAAAATTTATTTGATTAATCGGCAGCCAACCTTCGGGCAATTGCCGGGTAAAATTAATATTTACCGGATTTTTTTCTTTTACAATAAAAGTTTTTTTGCCTACTTTATTTTTAAAGAATAAGATATTGGAAATTATTTCTGCCGGGTCTTCCGGTCTTCTAAATAACGGGATTTTTGTTTGAGATCTTTTCCTGTACTCTTCCCAAAATTCCGGCAGCGGCATAACAACCTGGTAGATAGGCTTATCTGTTTTTATTGAATTTATATTTTCAATTACTTTGAAAGCATCAACCATAACCGGTTCAACGAAAATTGAAACAACCGCATCAACATTTTTATCATTTAAAAGAATTTCATTGACTTTTTTATATTGTTCTGCACTTCCCATCGGCAGCAAATCAACAGGATTGTTAATGCTTCCCTCGGGATGAACAATTTCTTTTAATTTATTTTTTGTCTCTTCAGCTAAAGATGATAAAACCAATCCTTCACCATCAATGGAATCTACTGCTAGTATCGCAGGACCTCCGGCATTTGTTACGACGGCAATTCTATTCCCTAAAGGTAAAGGAAAATTCTCGAATGCTTTTGCCGTATTAAATAATTCATTTAAAGTATTAACCCTTATAATGCCGAACTGATTTAATACACAATCAACAACCTTATCATTACTTCCAAGAGCGCCTGTATGAGAAGAAGCGGCTTTCACACCGCTTGATGTTTTTCCTGCTTTCAGAATAATTACCGGTTTAGTGATATTTCCCGACGAGAATTCCTTAATTAATTCTTCACCTTTTTCAAAGCTTTCCAGGTAGCAGGTAATTGTTTCTATTTTATTATCATTCTCCCAGAATTTAATAATATCGTTTTCGCAGATATCAGCTTTGTTCCCAACACTAATCATGTGACCGAATCTTATATCTGTATCTCTTAAAGAATTTAAAATTGCGGCTGCAATTGCCCCGCTTTGGGATAAAAATCCGCTGTTTCCCTTCTCAGGTTTTTCTGCAACAAATGTTGCATTTAATTTTATATCATCAAAAGTGGAAATAACTCCCATGCAGTTAGGTCCAATTAACCTTGCCTTTTTTTCTCTAACTTTTTTCAGAATTCTTTTTTCTGCTGCTTCACCTTCTTTGCCAACTTCTCTAAACCCGGCTGTTACGAGAATTATTGAGGAAACATCTTTTGAAAGAAGTTTGTCAATTACATCTTCGGCTGCGGTTTTGGGAACCAAAACAATCGCAAGCTCAATCTTATCATTTATTTCTTCGATACTATTGTAGCATTTATAATCAAGAATTCTATTCGCTTTGGGATTTACAGGATAAATTTTTCCTGTATAACCATACTCCTTAATTGACTTCAGTAACTCGTACCCAATGCTTTTTTCTTTTGTTGAAGCTCCCGCTATGCAGATAGAAGAGGGATAAAAGAAATTTTTTATTTTTGAATCCATGTTTGAATAAAATATTTTAGTATCGTAATCTAAGAAATTATATATATTAAAATGAAATTATGTTGAGAAGGCAGATGTTTTCTCATGGTGAAATTATGACAAAATAGAAAAATGGAAATGAAGCATAACATTCTACAACTAAAAACATTAGAGATTTGAAATGAAAGAAAACGAATCAAATAAATTAGGTGATATGCCGGTAGAAGACTTCCGGAAATTCGGGCATGAACTAATTGATTGGGCTGCTGACTATATTCAAAATATTGAAACATATCCTGTTCTGTCCCAAGTGGAACCGGGAGATATAAAAAATAAAATTCCTTCTTCCCCTCCTCAAAATTCTGAAGATATGAATGATATTATTTCTGATTTTAAAGAGATAATAGTCCCGGGTATAACTCACTGGAATCACCCGGGTTTTATGGCATACTTTAACTCATCGGCAAGTATGCCCGGCATTTTAGCTGAACTGCTGATCAGTACATTTAATGTAAATGGAATGGTTTGGAAGACCTCTCCGGTTGCAACTGAATTGGAACAGGTAACTCTAAACTGGTTTAGACAAATGCTCGGATTAGGCGAAGATTGGTGGGGAATTATTTATGACTGTGCTTCTGTAACTTCTATGCACGCAATTGCTGCAGCAAGAGAGAATATAAATTTAAATATTCGTGAGAAAGGAATGGGGGGAAGAAATGATTTATCAAGGTTGAGGCTTTATACTTCTGAACAGGCCCATTCATCAATTGAAAAGGGTGCAGTAACTTTGGGGATCGGATTAGAAGGTGTAAGAAAAATTCCGGTTGATATCGAATTCAGACTTATCCCTGCCGAATTAAAAAAAGCAATTTCTGAAGATAAAAAAAATGGATGGATTCCTTTTTGTGCAACTGCAACTATTGGAACAACTTCTTCAACAAGCATTGACCCTTTGGATGAAATTGCAGATATCTGTAAAAAAGAAAATATCTGGCTGCATGTTGATGCTGCCCATGGCGGTGTAGCTGCTATGCTGCCGGAAAAAAGAGATATCTTTAAAGGAATTGAAAAAGCCGATTCTTTGGTTGTAAATCCGCATAAATGGATGTTTACTCCTCTCGATTTGAGTGTCTTTTTTACAAAAAAGCCGGTTATATTAAAAAAAGCATTTAGCCTTGTACATGAATATCTTAAAACAAAAGAAGACTCTTCTGTTGAAAATTATATGGATTACGGGGTTCCCCTCGGCAGGAGATTCCGTTCCTTGAAATTGTGGTTTATAATAAGGTATTTCGGTGCAGAAGGAATAAGAAATAGAATTAGAGAGCATATAAGAATAGCAAACATTATAGCAAATAAAATTGATAAACATCCTCTTTTTGAACGGATGGCACCTGTTCCTTTCAGTACAATTTGTTTTCGTTCGCATCCGACTGATATTAGTGATGAGAAAATCCTCGAAGAGCTGAATATTAATTTGATGAACAAAATAAATGAAACAGGGAAGCTGTTCCTTTCGCATACGAAGCTTAATAATAAATTTGTAATTCGAATGACAATTGGAAGCATTAGAACATCTGAAATTCATGTAGCAGATGCATGGGAATTAATTCAAAATGCTTTAAATAAAATACTTGATAAAAAATAAAACCTTTATGAATCATATAAAGCTGATTTTAATAATTATATTTATTTCTAACCAGGCCTTTGCACAGGAAAGTAACTATGAAAAATCAGGTAAGTATGAAAAGAAAGCAGTTGAAAATTATTTAGATAAGAATTATGAACCGTTTTTAATAAACATGAAAGCAGCGGAAAAGCTTCGCCCTAATCACCCGCGATTATTATATAACCTTGCTGCAGCATATTCTTTAAATAATGATAAGAAAGATGCATTGGCAGAATTACAAAAACTTGTCGATATGAAATTGTATTATAAGCCTGAAAAGGATTCCGACTTTGCAGATTTATGGAATGATAGTGAATTCAAAAATATTATTAATGGATTTGATAAAAATTTAATTCATATTGGAAACAGCATAACAGCCTTTACATATCCTGAAAAAGATTTAATAACTGAAAGTGTTGCATATGATTCCTTAAAAGATAAATTCTATTTGAGCTCTATTTACAGAAGAAAAATTGTTTCAGTTGATAATAATGGTAAAAACGGAACTTTTAAAGATGAAGGTGAAGACGGATTGTGGTCGGTATTCGGTATTAAAATAGATTCACAAAGAAGGATTTTGTGGGCCTGCACAGGAGCAGTTAAACAGACAAAAAATTACAATAAAAATGATTTAGGCAAAACTGCGGTTTTCAAGTATAACATTGATTCAAAAAAGCTAATAAGAAAATATGAATTAGATAATAAAGAGAACGGGCATCTCTTTGGTGATTTGGCATTAAGCTCAAATGGTGATTTGTATGTTTCCGACAGTAAATACAATGTAATTTATAAAATACCTGCTGATTCAAATAGTCTGAAAATTTTTGTTCAACCCGGAAGATTTATTTCCCTCCAGGGTCTGGAATTATCCCCCGATAATAAGTACCTTTTTTTTGCAGATTATGCTCTCGGCTTATACAAAATCAATTTAGTAACCCATGCAATTGAAGAAATACAATCTCCTCAAAATTTTACCCCTTTAGGAATCGACGGGTTATATTTTTATAAGAACAGTTTAATTGCTACTCAAAACGGTGTAAATCCCCAAAGAGTGGTTAGAATTTATTTATATAATGATATGGATTTGATTACCGGGTATAAAATTCTTGAATCAAACAATCCGTATTTTGATGAGATAACTTTGGGATTAATAAAAGGAAATGATTTTTATTATATAGCAAATGGACAGTGGGGAAGTTTTGACAAAGACGGCAATATTTTTCCCTTAGAAAAGCTTAAAGAACCAAGGGTTCTAAAAATCAGGTTAACTAGTGATTTAAATAGCCACTAATTTTATATTTCTTTTAGAAGTTTCTTCACCAAGCCTGGTTTTGAAATCGGCGATTGATTCTTTTCCTTTTGGAAATACTTTGAAGCTGTATTGTTTATTGTTAACAAAGTTCACAGTAAACTTTTTATCATCAAATTGAATCGAATTAATATTTTTCCAGCTAAAAATTTTATTCTTTAAAAATGAACTTCGGTATGAAATCCCTTCATTATTAATTTTTACATATTTCCTTTTTTGCATATCATCGTAAAATAGTGCTACTGAAAAGTATAAGAACCCTGCAAAAATTAATAAATACTGTATTGATTGATGATGATGCATAAATTTATTTACGCCGTCTATTATTAAAATCAATCCTGAAACTGCCAGGAGGAACCGGTAAATCTTGATCTTTTTTGTTTCCGGTTTAATTTTATTTATTATAACTGCAAAAATAATATTTAGTAAACCGGCAATTGAGGAAATGCTTAAGAAAAGGAGATCAATAAAAGACTTAGCTGCTACCGGCTGCATTAAGCTGTCGTAAACGGAAAGAAGAAGAGTTACTCCTGCTATAATGAAAGAAAATTTTTCAATTGCCTCTGCTTTTTTAGAGTTCCTCTTGTCAAGATAAAGAGTTAATTCATCCATTTTTAGCTCTTAAAAATTTTGGAAATTTAAATAACGCGCTCCCACTTAATTGAAATGAATAATCATAAATATAAAAAAAGGCTATTTGTTATCCTAAGATATTTCAAGTTTTTCGGGCTTATCATCATCCGGTTCGTCTTCCCAATCGTATCTTTTCGCCGGGGGATCGTGTTTCCGAAAAAGAAAAGCACAAAGTATTCCTGTTAATGAACCGAAAAGATGTCCTTCCCATGAAATGGTTTTATCAATTGGCAGAACTCCCCACACAAGACCCCCGTATAAAAAAGTAACTACAAGAGCAAGTGCAATTGAACGGTTGTCTCTCCTAATAATTCCACTGAAGAAGAAAAAAGTTACAAGCCCGTAGACTAATCCGCTTGCACCAATGGTATAAGCTGTCCTAGCAAAAAGCCAGATCAAAATTCCTGATAAGAAATAGATTATTGCAAAAACTTTAAAAGCGGATTCGGGATAAAAATATAAAAGACCCAAACCCAAAAATAAAAGCGGAATGGAATTCGAAATTAAATGGCTAAAATTTGCATGAATTAGCGGATATGTAATTATTCCGATTAAACCTGAAAGATGATGCGGCAATAATCCGTACCTAATAAAGCTTATACCGAAGGCTACTTCAACTATTTTAATTATCCAGAGAAGAAGCAGAAATCCCAGGGTATAATACAAACTAAAAAGAAATTTTCTTTTTTCTTCCGTCATAAAAATTTTTTCAATTTATAAATCAATTAGCTGCTTATTTGCTCTTTAAAGTTTTTTCCTTTTAACTTGTATATACCAAGCAATGAACCAGCAAAAGTAAGCCCACGCAATTCCCAATGACCAGCCGGCTAGTACATCGGTTGGATAGTGGACACCGAGATAAACTCTGCTGATCCCTATTAAAAAAGTTAAACTCAAAGCAATTGTTATCATATAAATCCTGATACTTTTTTTCTGTTGGATACGGGCAAGAAGCACTGCTTGAGTTAAGTAAACAACAGCCGACATCATCGAATGACCGCTGGGGAAACTTAATGTATCGACATATACCAGGTGAAAAATAAGAGGCGGTCTTTCTCTCCCCATTAATTCTTTTAATCCCAATCCTACCAAGGCACCACCAATCGTTGCGGCTAAAATTAACCACAAAGCACTATAATTTTTTTGAAGAATTAAAAATCCGGCAACAGAAATAGTAATAATTACTATAACTGTTCCTCCTCCAAGGGAAGTAATATCGCGCATTGCAAGTTCAACCCATTCAGGCCCGATTGGCTGGGAAAGATTGCCGGGGTTCCTTAATGATTTTAAAATCATTAAATCAAAATATTTAGTCTCTCCTTTGCTTACTTCATTCGCAATCAAAATAAAGATTAGCACACCTACAACAATAAAAAAGACTCTGACTAAAACTTTTATTTCGGCTTTGGAAGAATTCCGGATTAGGTTATTAAAGCTTTTCATTGACTGATATTTTAAAAATATAGATACTCAAATATAAATATGTTTATATTACGAATAATATAAAAATAGAGAATGGATGAATGGTTTTTATTTTAGTGGTAGCATTAAAAACGCATGGTTGCATGGATGCATTATTGCATGGGTTGTATGGATGCATGATTGCATGTTCTTTGAAGTTAATTTTGGATGTTGCCTAATAGTGTTTGAATTGAATAATTCCTATTCATTTGATTATTCACATTCATGAAAATCAGATGAAGATTAAGGAACAGGACAAATGCCGTGGCTCATTTGCCAAAAGAATGCTGCAAAAATTAATATAACTATAAATATTTTAATTATTAATTTTACTTTTTTCATAAAAGAATTTAATTTTTTTTCAAACGCAATTTAATCCATTTAATCTGCCAGGGAACAAATATCGATCTCGGCTTAATGAAGTTATAGTAAAAAATTCTTAACTTTCTAATTAGTCAATAAAAAAAATGTAAAAAAATGAAACCTCAAATCGGAGTTTTACTTATACAACTGGGTACACCGGATAGTGCAACTGTACATAATGTTAGAAAATATTTAAGTGAATTTTTAAATGATCCCCGTGTAATAGATATACCATACCTGCTGAGAAAATTTTTGGTGAATGTTATTATCGTTCCCTTTAGAGCACCTAAATCAACAAAAATTTATCAGCAGATGTGGACGGAAAAAGGCTCCCCCCTTTTAATTTATAGTGAAAGTGTAAAGCAAAAGCTACAGGAAGAATTAGGAGAGAATTTCAAAGTTGAACTGGCTATGCGGTATCAAAACCCCAGCATGGATAGTGTGCTTGGAAAGATGAAGATAGATAATTACAAAAAAATAATAATAATACCGCTTTTCCCTCAGTATGCCTCTGCAAGCACAGGTTCGGCTATTGATAAAGCTTTAAATATAATTCGTAAGTGGTGGGTAATTCCTGAATTAAGCATTGTTAGCCAATTTTATGATGATGAAAGATATTTAAATGCTTTTACTGAAATCGGGAAAAAATATAACATCAACGAATATGATCATATTTTATTTAGTTATCACGGGCTGCCGGAAAGACAGGTTGATAAAGTCTATAATGACGGAAAACCATGTTCGGACCATAATTGCGAAAATGAAATCACAGAGGAAAACAAATTTTGTTATAAGGCAGCTTGTTACGCAACAACAAGACTGCTTTCAGAGAAATTAAATATTCCGACAGAAAAGTATACTGTATGCTTTCAGTCAAGACTTGATGAAAAGTGGTTAAAGCCCTTTACTGATAAAACCATAATTGAATTAGCGCAAAAGGGCGCGAAGAAAATTTTAGTTTTCAGCCCTGCCTTTGTTGCCGATTGTCTTGAAACAATAGTTGAAATCGGTATAGAATACCAGCAGCTTTTTGTTGGGCAGGGCGGTGAAAAGGTTCAGCTTGTTGAAAGTTTGAACGAACATCCGATGTGGATTGATACGCTTAAGAATATGGTATTAAAACATACATAATTAATATTGGATACCTGATTCAATTCTTGATAGAGGGAAAAAATACAAGCAGCAAAATATTTAAGTTTATATGAATAAAAATATCAATGTAACAATCAGAAATTTTAAAATTGAAGATTATCCTTCTTTAATAAAGCTCTGGAAATCTGCCGGTCTGCCATTTAAACCGGAAGGCAGGGACAGCAGAGCAAAAATTGAAAACGAACTTAAAAAAGGAATTGCGGTTTTTCTTATTGCTGAAGTCGATAATAAAATTATAGGTTCTGTTATCGGAACTCATGATGGAAGAAAAGGCTGGATCAACAGGGTTGCTGTAGACCCGGAATATCAGAAAAAGGGGATTGCTAAAATGCTGGTTTCCGAAGTTGAAAGACAGCTTGATAACCTGGGAATTGATATAATTGCCTGTTTAATTGAAGATTGGAACGATAGTTCTATGAAAGTTTTTGAAAAGCTTGGTTATATAAAACATGAAGATGTTATATATTTTAGTAAAAGAAAAAATAAAGATATTTAATTTTTAGCAGAAGGATTGCTTGATTTATTTTCCAGCTTTTCTGCTGCAGACTTAATCCTCTTAATTTTTGTCTCCTCTTTTTTAGATTCAATAACCCATGTAACATATTCTTTTTTATGAGTAAAAAATAGATTATCGAAAACTTCCATAGCATTTTTATTTTGCTTTAATTTTCCGGGAGACTTATAGAACTTATTTTTAATCCCTTTTCTATCTGCAGCTTTTTTACAAGCGGGTTTTCCATAAAGATTTTTATTTTGAAAATTTATTGTTAGATTTTATTTATTAAAAATTTCCGAAGAATTTGAAATGAAATCATTTTTTATTTGTATAATATTAATTTTAATTTCAACTATTTTTTATAATGCAATGGCTCAAGAAATAAGACCAATTCGTGATAATGTTGGATTCTGCTGGAATGCAGGTGAAATGGATAGTGTTATAAATTATCTTTCTAATAATTATGATAATAAAGAATTTAATTCGAATAACCTTGTAGCAGCTATTTCTCCTCATGACGATTATTTATATGCCGGGAGAATTTATTTCCCTTTATATAAAATTCTAAGGACAAAAGAAGTTGTAATTTTTGGTGTAACTCACGGAACTGTCCGCAAAGCAATGAATGATCCTAAAAATGTTTTAATATTTGATGATTACAAATTCTGGCATGGTCCATATAAAGATGTTGAAGTTTCACCGTTAAGAGATATTATTAAAAATAATTTGAATAAAGAATATTTTATTACAAGCGATAAAGCTCAAGATATTGAACATTCAATTGAAGCATTAATCCCTTTTCTTCAGCATTATAACAGGGATATCAAAATTACTCCCATAATGGTAACCGCAATGCCGTATGATAGAATGGAAAATATTTCCGAAGAATTATCCGGTATAATAATAAAATATATTAAGCAGAATGAATTGGAATTGGGTAAAGATATTTTCTTTCTAATTTCAACCGACGCAAACCATTACGGCGAAGATTTTGATAATTCACCTTACGGCATGAATGATAAAGCTCATCAAACAGCAACCGAATTAGACAGAAGTATTGCAAACTCATGCTTAACCGGAATAATTGATGAATCTAAAATTAAAGAATTAACTATTAAGCTCTGGCCTGATTCAAACGGTAGTTCTGTTAAACCTTTATGGTGCGGCAGGTATCCGATTCCATTTGGACTTTTAACTACGATTAATGTAATAAATAAAATAGATAATAAAAAAATTACTGGAGAAATCTTTAAGTATTCCGATACTTGGACGGAAAAAGTATTACCGATTAAAAATACACATCTTGGTTTAACAGCTCCCTTTTCATTAAAGCACTGGGTTGGATTTTTATCCGCGGGATTTTATCTAAAATAGATCTTACTGCTTTAAAAGTGTGTTAATAATTAATATAATCTATATCTAAAAATCGCATCCGCATGCTGTTTTTAGCCATACATCCATACAATTATGCAGCCATGCTCATTTTAGAATAATTAAATTTAATTTCTGCCTCAAGATAAAAATTCGATTTTATATTTTAACCAATTACATATTTTAAGTTATATTTGTCCTTCATTTTATAAAATGTATTTATATGATAAATCCCTGGAGAGGAATAAGTTCTCTTCCGCGAAATATGTGGATAATATTTTTTACCACACTCATAAACAGATCCGGCACAATGGTTCTTCCTTTTCTTACACTTTATTTAACGAGCAAGGAAGGTTTAAGTGCGGGGGATGCCGGGCTTGTGATTGCTTTTTACGGTGCAGGTGCTTTGGTAACTGCTCCATTATCCGGTAAATTAAGCGATAAAATCGGCCCGCTATTATTAATGAAACTATCATTAATAACAACCGGGGTCGTTCTTTTTATTTACTCTTTTATTAATCAATTTTATCTAATTTTAATATTAAGTTTTGTTTTAGCAATAATTAATGAATCCTTCCGCCCTGCAAATCTTTCAATTATATCTCAAGTTGTATCGCCCAAGCAGAGACGCAGTGCATTCGCTTTAAATAGACTTGCTATAAATCTCGGGATGAGTGTTGGACCGGTTGTTGGTGGAGTATTAACACTTATTAACTTTTCCCTAATATTTTATATCGACGGTATTACTTCGATACTTGCGGGAATATTTTTAATATTTTCAAAATGGCGGACTGTTAAGATTGAACCGGAAATTGATTCTGAAAAAAATTCTATCGGAGAGATAATTCACTCCCATGTTTTAAAAGATAAGCGATATACATATTTTTTGTTATCTATATTGCCTATTCCGCTGGTTTATTTCCAGCATCTGGGAGCTTATCCTTTATTCCTTGTTCATGATCTTGGATTTGCAACTTCAACTTACGGGATCGTTTTTGCAATCAATACAATAATGATCATTTTAATTGAAGTTCCGTTAAATAATTTAATGAATAACTGGGATGAGAAAAAATCATTGGCGCTTGGCGCCGTATTAATCGGTGTTGGATTTGGAGCCATGGCACTTGCTTTCAATTTATCTTCAATAATTTTAACAATTGTTATCTGGACTTTTGGTGAAATGATATTTTTCCCGGTAAGCGCTTCACATGTTTCAAATCTTGCCCCGGAAAAGAAAAGAGGCGAATATATGGGCTATTTCCAGATGATGTTTAGTGTTGCCTTCTTATTGGGACCCTGGCTTGGAACCCTAACATTTGAATATTATGGTTCAACAATTTTGTGGGCTGCAACTTTTGTATTAGGTTTAGTATCCGCATTGTTATTGATGAAATCTAAAAAAAATAAACTTTCTGTCCAAAATATTTAATATATTTTACTATGCTTATTGATGAGTTTTTACCTGAATATAATTTTGCTAAAAAGCATTCTGTAGTTATTAGTGCTAGTGCAGAAAAAATTTTTAATGTATTAAAGAATTCTGATTTTAATTCTGTTCTAATAAAAACATTATTAATGCTCAGGGGAATTAAACTGGAAAACCTTTCATTAACTCTTGCCGAAAAAAGCTATTTTACATTATTAGGGGAAGAAAATGAAAAAGAAATTTTATTCGGAATCATCGGCAAATTCTGGAAATGGAAAGGCGGGCTTTTTAAGATAAAGAAGGAAGAATTTGGAGATTTCAGCCTGACAGGTTTTGCTAAAGCAGTATGGGATTTTTCAGCATTACCGGCCGGATCGGGAGAAACAATTTTTGCCACAGAAACACGTGTACAGTGTATTGGTGAATCGGCTAAAAGGTGGTTTTCGCTTTATTGGTTTCTAATTGAACCATTCAGTGGTATTATAAGAAAAATAATTCTTTACAGGATTAAATACAGAGCAGAGAGAGAATAGAAATATAATTTCGAATTTTGTATTTCGGAATGCGGATTTTAGAAGAATTTAACTCTCTATATTTTTTATTAATAAAATTCGAAATCCGCAATCCGAAATAAACATCCGGTTTTCACACTATTTAAGCTTATCCTTGAATACTTTTTCAAATTTTTCAACTTTAGGTGCAATGACAAGTGAACAATACCCTTGAGTTGGATTTTTTTCAAAATAATCCTGGTGATATTCTTCTGCTTTATAAAACTTCATAAAAGGAACGATTTGTGTTACAATCGGATTGCTGTATGCACCCGATTCATCCAGTGCTTTCTTATAATGTTCTGCTTTTTCCTTCTGCTCATTATTATGATAGAAAATAATAGAACGGTATTGAGTTCCTACATCGTTTCCCTGCCTATTTAAAGTTGTCGGGTCATGAGTTTTCCAGAATATCTTTAAAAGTTCATCATATGAAACTTCCTTTGGATCATAAGTAATCTGAACGACTTCTGCATAACCTGTTCTGCCGGTACATACTTCCTCGTAAGAAGGATCATCAGTAGTTCCGCCAGAGTAGCCGGCATATACAGATTTTACTCCTTTGACTCTTTCAAATATTGCCTGAGAGCACCAAAAACAGCCTTCCCCGAATGTTACCTTTTCCAAGTTTGTATTTTGTTCCATTATGTTTTTTCCATCCTTTTGAGTTTCAGATTTAATTTCTTTACACCCGGTTAAAAATGCCAAAGAAATTATCATTATTACAGCTATTCTAACAAAAATTGTTTTCATAATCTATATCCTATTTCTTTTTTGTACTATGCAAATATTTAAAAGATTCGTTTCCTATGTGTAACAAAATATTAACTTTTTTATAAAAAAATTAGTGCTATCAAATTCCTTAATAAGAGTCCTAAAACTTAGGTTTTAACTGTTTTAACAGTTTTTTTATCTTCGGCGATTTGAATTAATAATATAACAATTCGATAATGAATATTATGAGTATTACATCAAAAGAAATATTCTATAATGAGGATAATTTTGAAAAGAACCGCAGCTTAACTTATGCAAAATTCTTTGCTATAATGAATGCATGAATTATGGGATAATGTTTTTTGTATTCTTTTAACAGTCTATTATAATGGTTGCTATGCTACAAATTCAATATCCCGCTATTCCTGAAAATGTGTTACAATGCTCTAGTAATATTTCTTGTCGTGTCTTCTTCTCATTCCTTCATGAAGCGGAAGAAGATCATCATCTTTATAATCTTCGCTGTTTTCGTTAACAAAGTCGATAAAAATATCATCGGCTATTGAACCGGATGAATTTTCTGATTTGGCACTGTTATTTTTATAAGTATCTATGGCGGTATGTATTGCACTTTTTACACTGTCGATCTCTTTTTCAATTTTATCCAGGGAATCTTTTAGATCTTCACCGACATATTTATCTGTTAATGCAATTAATTGATTTGCTTTTTCAACCATTTCATTAGCTGTTTTCTTTGCATCATCAACAATTTTATTCCCGGCATCTTTAACTTTCTTCAGGTATAAATCGAGATCTTCTTTTAAATCTTTTCTAAGCTGGCTCCCGGGTTTGGGAGCAAATAAAAATCCCATAATCCCGCCCAAAATAGTTCCTGCCAAAAAATTCAGAAAAAATCCTGAACTATTATTATTATACATAAACACCTCACTGCCTATAATCTAAATTAATTAAATTATAAAGAATTAAAATTATGCTTATCAATATTGAACTAAATGCGAACTTAAAAAATTGATAAAGGAAACCGGATTATTTGTTAAGATGATATCTGCTTCAACCCTGGTTTTATCTTTTTCCTTTTCTCCTTTTTTAACTCCGATGCTCTTTGAAAAATAATTTTTAAGCAAAATGATACTTTAACTTGATAAGAAATTTTCATTTAGTCAATTCTCTTTAATCAAAATAAAAAAATAAAAAAAGGTATTGACACGTAACCAGTAAGTTACCTATATTTGGGTAACCAGATAGTAACATATTCTGAGGAAGAAAATGGCTTACAAAATCGATGATGTATTCTCAGCACTTGCAGATTATAATAGAAGGCAGATACTGATAATGCTTTCCAATAATGAAATGACGGTTAACTCAATAGCTGAAAAATTTAAAATAAGCAGGCCGGCTATTTCAAAACATTTAAAAGTTCTGCTAAAAACAAACCTCGTTATTCCCAAACAGGAGGGTCGAGAAAGATATTATTATTTAAATGTTGAGCCATTGAATGAAGTACGGGAATGGATGCAATTTTATAATAAATTCTGGGATAAAAAATTGAATTCATTAAAAAATTATTTGGAGAGTGAAAAATAAATAAGGCTGAAAATCCGGCCTTTAACCTTTATAAAAAACTACAATGAAGGAACCAAATTAATATTTATCAAAAAATATAAGATAAAAGGAAAAAACTATGGATAAAATCGAAAAAAAAATTACTATCAATGCACCGGTTAGTGAAGTCTGGGATGCTTTAACTAATCCCCAAAAGCTGGAAGAATGGATGCTTATGGCAAATACATTCGAGCCGGTTTTAGGGAAAAAATTTACTTTTAAGGCGGAAGGTATGGAAAATTGGGATGGTTATTTTCATTGTCAAATAAAAGAACTTGAAATAAATAAAAAACTTGTTTATACATGGAATTCCCAAATGATTAATGCAGAAACTCTAGTAACAATAATAATTTCCGAATCAGACGGGAAAACAGAATTAAAATTAATTCATACAGGTTGGGAGAAACTTCCTGAAGAAGCTAGAAAACAAATGATTGAAGGACATACCAAAGGCTGGGAATTAAGGTTATCGGAAAAATTAAAAAGTTTATTTAACAACTGATGTAAAATAGTTTTTTATTTACGATTTAATTTTTATTAAATAATTATATAAAAAAAGGTTTTCACTTTAAGTGAAAACCTTTTATAAATTATCAAATAAGTTTGATGGTTGTTAATGAGTGGTTTCAGTTTTATCTGATATAACCTCATTTTCAAATTCATTATAAATATTGTTTACAAGTTCATCGGATGATTTCTCTCTATGCTTGCTGTTTTTATATGTTTCAATAGCAGCAAATAAAGCTTTCCGTAATCTGTTTATTTCACTTTCAATTTTTTCTATTGCTTCGTCATAAGTGCCTTCTTTATATTTTTGAACTAAGGTCCTGAGCTCATCCGATTTTTTTATAATGTCATCTACAATATCCATGGATTGGTTAAATAACTGCCTGCTCTTTTCTTTTGTTTTATTTACTATATCATCAAAGCTATTTTTTATATTTTCCCTAACATCTTTTCCTCTTTTCGGGGCAAGCAAAAATGCAGCAGCGCCTCCGATAACTCCCCCAATTAAAACGCCTAGAAATCCTTTGCCAGCATTCATAATTTCTCCTTTCATTTTTATTTCTCGTAAAATAATATATTAAAAATCGGTCATAATCTTTATGTTATAAATCAAAACGGTAAATGAAATAAAGAAAAAATTTATTTAAATTACAAAGATTCCGGCCTGCTGGAAACAGCCGCGAGAACCAGCGCTGCTCCTGCTATAGCAATATCTTTAAGTGCAGCTGATATTAAAGAGTATGATATTGCGCCATTGAAGAATCCGGGTAAATCAACAGCTATTACAAGGATGAAAAAAAGCAATGCTAATAGCAGGCAGGCAAGCCTTGTATATTTTCTTGTTAAAATGCTTATTGATGCAGCTATTAAAGCAAGCCCTGATAAATAAACCCAAAATATTGAAGCGAAAAAAAATGATGGCAGACCTGCCGCAATTGATTGCCCCATTATAAAATGAATAATTCCGATAATTCCTAAGGGTATCGCAAAAATAAAAGTGCCTGTTTTGGTTAATCCATCCATAAAAAAGCTCCTATTAATATACTATAGTTTTAATAAAATAATTTTAGTTCTATTTAGAAATTTCTTTCTTAAGAATTAAAAAATATACATACACCGTTTTTGTTGCAAACAAAAAATTATTGTTAATGGCTGTCCCATCACTTAATTACCAATATTGATGATACTAACACTTGTTTTTTGAAAAAAGGGGTAAGTTATTACGGTAAATAAATTATTGGAATAATAATACCGGAGATAGTATGAATACTGTTTTAAAACTTGAAGATTGGGCAGACCAGCATCACCCCGGGTGGCTTGATTTTTTACGAATATTACTTGGTTTGTTTTTAATAATCAAAGGTGTATTTCTAGTCGATAACAGTGATTTAATAGTTGCGTCTATTCTTAATGATAAAGTGCAATTCCTTTCTTTTGCTGCAGCAGAATATTCACTCGGTGTGCTTTTAGTGGGGGGATTATTAATAACATTTGGTCTAATTACCAGAATTGTAATTCTTTTTGAGCTGCCGATTTTAATCGTTGAAGTTTTTTTAGTAAAGCTGCCCCCTGTTTTTTCTATAGTTAATTATGAATTAACTTATTCAATAATAATCTTGTTGCTTCTTGTATTCTTTTTGTTTTATGGTTCGGGACCATTTTCTGCGGATAACTGGTTGAGAAAAACAAAAGCTAAATTTGAATAATCAATCTCTAAATCTTAATTGTGAGCATTAAATTATTAAACGGTTAGCTTTCGTATTTTCCCAACTTAAATGTTGTTTAATATTAAATAATATTAAAAAGCTCGGTCAATTTTATTTGATTTAACAAATTCATTACCTGTTCATTAACACCCTTGAGGTTGAACTTAATGTTTTTATTAAAACAGGTTGTATACGCATGCACAAGTAGACCAATTCCCCAGCTTGATATAAATTCTACATTAGACAAATCAATGATAATGTTTTTACTTCCTTTATCGATTGAATCCTGGACCAGGTTATGAAATGTTTCACTCTCGACCCCTATCAATTTATTATCGTCTATAATTATTATAGATTTGTCTTGATTGTGTTCGGCACGAATTCCCATAAATTACTCCTGTTAAATATTCTTTCTTACTAAAATAGTCGTTGTTTCCTTTTTTTCAATAGCTGGGGAGTGTTAAGGAAAACATCTGAAATGAAACCAAAGTCGTCTAAAACATTTACTTACTTAACAGTTCTAAAACTTATTTAATCTTCTATCAGTCAACTATTTACTATGTCAATTTTTATTAAATATTTTTTAGAGCTTCTTTTCTTGATGCAAAAATTTCAAAAGTTCTCGAAAGATTCGTTTGTAGGATTACAGAACAAACAGAAGGTTTAAGACCTACAAGCATTAGTTTTCCATTTACTACCGTGAGCTTTTTTAAATTAACTACGAGTGCGCCAAGAAACGTAGAATCGACAAATTCAACTTGATGCATTTCAATTATTAATTTATTCCGGCCTTTATCAATTTCATTGGAGAGCAATTTATCTAAGATCCCTGCATTCTCGAATGTGGCTTTAATAAAATTAATAGTTACAATAAATACATTGTCGATTATTTCAGTTGTAAAATCGGAAACGTTTTTCATAATTTTTATTGTATTGATAAAAAAAATTATTCCCGTATTAAAATATAATGGAAACAAAAATAGCATACCAATAAACAGCTATTTGAATAACTGTCATTTACCGTGAACTTGTGAAATTTATATGATTATATCTTTCTAAGAGGTATCATTCTTTTTTTTACATAATTTTATATAAAGTAACAATTAAAACTTTTAAATAAATGTTTAATAAAGCTATAGTAAGAAAGCCGTGTAAACACATTGTGAACGGTTTAACAAGTGCCAATCTCGGGAAACCCGATTATCAATTAGCAACTAGGCAACATAAAAAATATATTGAAGCTCTTAAAGAATGTGGACTTCATGTTACGATATTGGATGCTAATGAAAATTTTCCTGATTCAACATTTGTAGAAGATACTGCAATACTTACTCCCTATTGTGCTGTAATAACTAATCCTGGGGCGCCTTCCCGTAAAGGTGAAGTAACCGAAATAGGTCAAGTTCTAAAAAATCATTATACAAATCTTGAGTACATTAAAGCACCCGGAACCCTTGAAGCCGGGGATGTTATGATGGTAGGAAAACACTTTTATATAGGTTTATCGGAAAGAACAAATCGGAATGGAGCAAATCAATTGATAAGTATTTTAGAAAAGTATGGTTTAACTGGCTCAGCTTTGAATGTAGGGAATGTTCTACACCTTAAATCGGCAGTTTCATACCTTGAGAATAACAATCTCTTATCAGCAGCCAATTTTTTTAATAAACAAGAATTTCAAAAGTTTAACTTAATTCCGGTAAATGATAATGAAAGCTATGCAGCAAATAGTCTGTGGATAAATGATAAAGTTTTGGTCCCATATGGATTCCCGAAGACAAAAGATAAAATTAAAAAAGCAGGATATGCAATAATTGAAGTTGATGTTTCCGAGTTCAGAAAATTAGATGGAGGACTTAGTTGCCTGTCATTAAGATTCTAACCTTAGCATTTTTTATGAAACTGAATTTAGAAAGAGATTAGACTTTTATAAAGTTTTTATTTGAATAATTATTTTTTTAATTAGTTGAAATGGTCAAATAAAAAGAGCGGATAAAGATCTTTTCTATTTTGAATCTGGATGTAAAAAAATCATACCTTTCAAGCTCTTCCCGCACATATAGTTTAATGTTAAATTGTACAGTAAAATGTGCATATCTAATTTAATCCACATTCACAATTTTCGATTTTCCTGCTTTGAAAACCTTGTCAATTTTGTTTAATTTTGCACCGCACCCTTAGCTCAGTTGGTAGAGCAGTAGACTCTTAATCTATTGGTCGGGGGTTCGAGTCCCCCAGGGTGCACTAAATATTTTTCTCCTTTGTTAATCTCTACCAATCCGTACCCGATATTTCAGGGAATTCTTTTGCCGGTTTGTTAAGTTACTAAAAAATCATAAATTTGATATAAAAAGATGAAAGTGTATGTACTTTTTTCTGCATAAATTCTTTTTTGTCAAATTACTCAAGCCAGTTTGTCAATCTTTTTATCTTTTACTTCTTGCCGGTTTATTTACACCGCAATTCTCCCAGGTTAACAGTATAAACTACGGTCACATTTTAAGTGAAAACGGTCTTTCCCAAAATACAGTGCATTCAATCCTCCAGGATAATAAAGGCTTTATATGGTTCGCTACAGAAGATGGATTGAATGAGTATGACGGCTATAAATTTAAAGTATATAAAAACAATTCAATCGATAAAAATTCCATCCCGGATAATTTTATATGGACAATTTATGAAGACAGAAACGGTACATTATGGATTGGCACAAATAATAAAGGTCTTTGTAAATTTGACAGAAGTAAAGAAAAATTTGTAACATATAATAATATACCCGGCAATTCTAACTCTCTTAGTCACAATAATGTAAGGGCAATTTTTGAAGATAGAGAAGGTATTCTCTGGATTGGAACGGAAGGCGGCTTAAATAAATTTGATAGTAAGAAAAATATCTTTATCCGTTACACTCATAACCCGGAAGATCCTCACACCCTGAGCAACAATGTTGTGCTGTCAATATTTGAAGATAAAACGGGAGATTTATGGGTAGGTACAAATAGCGGCCTTGGTAAGCTCGATAAAAAAAATAATGAATTTGATAATTACTCTTTTAACACAAAAAATGATAATAATCCGATTAATAATATTGTTTTCTCAATACTGCAGGATAAATCAGGAAATTTATGGGTAGGTACTTTAAATGGGCTGGTGAAGTTTAATAAAAATAATAAAAGTTTTACGCGTTACTTAATGGGCTCCTCCAGCTCATACGGATCAAACATCAATAGAATTAATTCCTTATTGGAAGACAGCGACGGAATCTTATGGATTGGTACCGGCAGCGGTTTATTTCAAATTGATCTGCGTAAAAAGGTTAACAATTCGAATGATGTAAAAGCCAGTGCATATAAGACCGATATTTTAAACGGCAATAATGTCCTCTCGTTATATGAAGATAATTCAGGGCTTATCTGGATCGGGACGGCTGAGGACGGTATAATTAAATATGATAGAGAACGTATAAAGTTCAAATTCTTTGGGCACGATCCTTTTAATCCTTCCAGTTTAACTTACGGTACAATCCGGTCTATTTACCAGGAAAACAACGGGATCATTTGGGTAGGAACATTGGGCGGTGGTTTAAATATGCTTCCTCCTGACAGTAAAAAGTTTATTCACTATAAAAATGAACCCGGTAATAAATTTAGTATCAGCGATAATACTGTCTCTGCAATTTTCAAAGACAGTTACGGCTATTTGTGGATAGGAACCTGGCGCGGAGGATTAAACAGATCGGTTTCACCGTTAAATACAAATTCAACCGGTAATTTAAAATTTATAAATTATAAAAATGAACCCGCAGATAGCCATAGTTTAAGCAATAACCTGGTTCAGTCGATTTATGAAGATTCCGGCAGGAGACTATGGTTTGGTACGGGCGTAGGTTTAGATCTTTATAACAGGAAAAAAGACAATTTTATTAGCTTCATACATAATCCTAATAATCCTAAAAGCATAAGCGAAGACCAGGTACAGTCATGTATACTCCAAGATAGAAATGGAAACCTCTGGATTGGTACATGGAACGGATTAAATAAACTGACTACTCAGGAATTGAAAATTGCGGCAAGCAATCCGTCTTCTGTAAAGTTTATTCATTACATGTACAGGCAAAACAGCTATAGCTTAAGTGATGACAGGGTAATTTCGGTTTGTGAAGATAAAGAAGGTAATTTATGGTTCGGTACTTACGGCGGCGGATTAAATAAGCTTTCTTTTGAACAACAGGATTCTCCGGATCCTCATTTTATTAATTACACTATTAAAGATGGCCTTCCAAGCAATGTAATTTATGCGGTTAAATCCGACGATGAAGGGAATATCTGGTTAAGCACCGATAACGGTCTGTCTGTATTTGATCCCCGCTCGGAAAATTTTAGAAATTATGATGTAAGTGACGGGCTGCAGGGGAATCAATTCTTTTGGGGTGCAAGCTTCAAAGGAAAAAATGATGAACTGTTTTTTGGAGGTACAAAAGGATTGAATGCTTTTTATCCCGGGGAATTAAAAAGTAATAGCCATATCCCGCCGGTGGTAATAACCGATTTTCAAATTTTTAATAAGCCTGTGGAAATAAATGCCGATAACTCCCCTTTAAAAAAATCAATAACCGAAACTAAAGAAATAAAGTTAACATACGGTCAGAATGTTTTTTCATTTGAGTTTGCTGCACTTGATTATAAATCACCGAATAAAAACCGTTATGCCTATATGATGGAAGGATTTGATAAGGACTGGATTTATTCGGGAAACAGAAGGTATGTAACTTATACAAATCTGGATCCCGGTGAATATACTTTCAAAGTAAAAGGATCTAATAACGACGGTTTATGGAATGAAAAAGGCGCTTCTTTAACAATTGA
>CAYUVK010000031.1:0-1465 GCA_964448105.1 uncultured Ignavibacteriaceae bacterium | reverse complement strand
CCTGGTGGATAATATGAGCGATATTGTCTGGCTGGTTAATCCTAAAAGAGATTCTTTATACGATTTAATTTTAAGGCTGCGGGATACATATTCCGAACTCTCTTCTTATACAAATATTTCTTTCCGTTCGGAAAATATTATTTCGCTTCAAAAAATTTCACTTTCAATGGAACACCGCCAGCACCTTTATTTGATTTTTAAGGAAGCTATAAATAATTCTATTACACATAGTGAATGTACTGAAATTACTCTTGATGCCCTTGTAAAAGGGAAAAAATTGGAAATGACTTTAAAGGATAACGGCAGAGGATTTTGCATGGAGAATATGAAAAACGGGAATGGTCTGGATAACATTAAAAACAGGGCAAAAACTATCGGGGGATTTTTAAGAATTGATTCTAAAACCGGTGAAGGGACAACAGTTCAATTCGAAGGAAATATTTTGTAACTTTTAAATAAAGAATTTTTAATTAGTAACTATAAGTTTTCTTAATCTTGCTCAATAGGAATGATTGATTATGATTAAGAGGTAGATTAAATTGGATTTTAGTTTGAGGCCAAAAGGATAAGGTTAAATGATAAAAGTCGTAGTTGTAGAAGATAATAATGCCATCAGGGACGGGTTAAAGATTTTAATTGACGGTACAGAGGGATATTTATGCATTGGTGCATTTGTAGAATGTGAAACCATGCTGAAGAATATTAAAAAGCTTGAACCCGATGTTTTATTAATGGATCTGGGACTTCCGGGGATGGGAGGTGTAGAAGGAATTAAAAAAGTTAAAGCGCTTCTGCCGGATTTAACTATTTTGGTGTTAACTATATACGAAGAAAATGACCGGATTTTTGATGCTTTATGTGCAGGAGCCAGCGGTTATTTAATAAAGAAAACTCCCCCTTCGAGGCTGCTCGAAGCTATCAAGGAAGCTTATGAGGGAGGCGCACCTATGAGCTCCCAAATTGCCAGAAAAGTAATTGAGTTTTTCCAGAACAAGAAGACTTTATCCCCCCATAAAAACGAATACGTTTTAACTCCAAGGGAAAAAGAAATATTGAGCGGCCTGGTAGAAGGGCATAATTTTAAGGCCATTGCAGATTCACTTTTTATCAGTATAGAAACAGTACGTTTCCACTTCAGAAATATTTATAGGAAACTGCATGTTCATTCCCAATCGGAAGCCGTAGCAAAAGCAATTAAAGAAGGGTTGATATAATCTCTTTATTTTTTTCTTTAAAATTTATATCCTCTTTTACTTGTCATTTCGAAGGAGTCCTCGACTGAGACCTGTAAGCCTCCGGCTTAAATCTCATCCTTTAATTCCTAATTAATTAACTTTTCTCAAAAGAGGAGATTTCTCCTCCCTTCGGTCGTCGAAATGATAGTTACATTGTTGTCATATCTTCCAAAGGAACGGCTTTGCCGGAACCGGTTTTTAGCCGGTGCCTGCCCGCCTTTGGCGGGAGA
>CAYUVK010000030.1:0-48051 GCA_964448105.1 uncultured Ignavibacteriaceae bacterium | reverse complement strand
ATCTGGATATTTTATACTATCACTTCCCTGTTGCCAAATTTAATTATCCCTAAATTATCAATTGGCTATTAATTAAGACTTTTCAAATAAAATTTATATCTTTGTAGATTAAAGTTTTAAGGAAAATTATTAATAGGAAATTTTCTATGAGTATTTTAGTCGATAAAAAAACCCGACTTGTGGTTCAGGGTATAACGGGTTCTGAAGGGTCATTTCATACCCAGCAAATAATGGAATATGGAACAAAAGTGGTCGCAGGTGTAACTCCTGGAAAAGGCGGTACCGCTTTTAACGGTGTTCCTATTTATAATACCCTTGAAGAAGCAGTAAAGGAGCAAAAAGCTAATACTTCAATCATATTCGTTCCACCTGCATTTGCAGCAGATGCCATACTTGAAGCAGCTTCAGTAGGAATTAAGGTAGTTGTGTGTATTACAGAAGGTATACCAGCAAGCGATATGATTAAAGTATATAATTCAATAAAAAACAAAGATGTAGTTTTAATCGGGCCTAACTGCCCCGGGGTTATTTCACCTGGCAAAGCAAAGGTTGGAATTATGCCGGGATTTATTCACAAGGCAGGAAATGTCGGTGTAGTTTCTCGAAGCGGCACCTTGACTTATGAAGCCGTAAAACAATTAACTGATGAAAAGCTCGGGCAGTCAACATGTGTCGGAATAGGCGGAGATCCTATTATCGGTTCAAGGTTTGTCGATGTTATAAAATTATTTAATGAAGATCCCGGTACCGATGGAATAGTAATGATTGGTGAAATCGGCGGGACGGCAGAAGAGGAAGCCGCCGAATTTATAAAGAAAAATGTTTCAAAACCGGTTGTTGGTTTTATTGCCGGAAGAACCGCACCTCCCGGAAGAAGAATGGGACATGCAGGTGCAATAATTTCAGGGGGTAAAGGAACAGCGGTCGAAAAAATGAATGTAATGAAAAAAGCCGGTATTAAGGTTGTTGAAAGCCCTGCAGAAATCGGCTCAACCATGAAAAAGGCTTTAGACAAACTTTCGATTAACTCTAAAACCAAATCATCAAAAAAAGCTAAAACAAAAAAAGTTTCACCATCAAAAAAGAAGAAGACTAGAAAAACAAAGAAATAAATTAAATAATATAGTTACAATTACTGTGAGTATTTTCGAATTATAGGAGAAAAATATTGAGTAACAAAACATTAGCAATACTAAAGCCGGACGCGGTAAGAAAAAATTTAATAGGTCAGATAGTAGCAAAAATAACTGAAGCTGGCTTCAAGATAAAAGCTATGAGAATGGTAAGATTAAATAAAGATTCAGCCGGTGGTTTTTATGAAATACATAGAGAGCGACCTTTTTACAATGATTTAATTAAATATATGACCTCAGGACCATGTATACCGATAGCTCTGGAAAAAGAAAATGCAGTCGCAGATTTTAGGAAACTGATCGGAGCAACTGATCCTCAAGCTGCTGAGGAAGGGACTATCAGAAAATTATATGCAGAGAATAAACAGGAAAATATTATCCATGGCTCTGATTCCGATGAGAATGCCGTAATAGAAATTGCACACTTCTTTACTAGAAAAGAATTATTGGAAAACTTCGGCCATTAAAAAAGTAATATCATAATATAAATTAACTGGATTATAGAAAGAACAAAATGAAATATATTTTATCGACAATTATTTTCATTTCACTTTTATTAGGATGCGGTGAAGAGAATAAAGAAGCAGTTGTTAAAGAACAAAAAGATAAATATGCTTTCGATACAACAGACATAAAAACAGTCCCGATTAAAGAAACAAATCAAAATTATAAACTAAATTATAATCTTGAAAAAAATAAAACTTATAATTATCGAATTTCAGTTATATCTACCAACCGGCAAAAATTAATTGTACCGGATACAACACTTAGCCAGACGTTAAATCAAACATCCGTTTATATAGCTGGATTCAATCTTAAGAACATTGATAAAGACAGTATACTGGAAATCGGCTGCAATATATCATCTATTAAACTTAATATTAATTCGGATCAAAATTCAGCATCATACGAATCAGGTGTTACACCCGATTCTGTTGTAAAACAAAAGTTCGCAGAGTATGATGCTCTGATAAACAATGAATTCAGCATAAGAGTTTCAAAATATGGAGAAATTTCTGAGATCTTTAGAGTTGATAATATCGTAAACAAATATCTGAACACAAAAGGAATTGCCGACTCTGTCAGTGCTACTCAAAAAGATCAGATGCGAATGGGAATAATTGAAGGATTATTAAAACCTTTAGTTATCCAGGTTTTCCGGCAGTTCCCCCAAAAACCTGTGGCAGTAGATTCAACATGGTCTTTTTCTCAACCCCCCGCTCCAATTATAATTTTTAAGAGTCAAAATACAACAACTTTTAAATTAACTAACTTTGAAAAAGCCGGAGATGAAAAGCTTGCTGTAATTAAGGCAGGACTTATAACTCATATTACCGGTAAAAATACAATGACCGATAAAGGGATAGTGTACGAATTTAAAAAACCTATCACGGATGCAAGCGGAAAAATATATTTCAACCTGTCACGCAGCGTTATTCAAAAATCAAAAACTTCAATTAAAATTAATGTTTCTTTTTCAATGGAAACCCAGACGCCTCAAGGTAAACAAAAGGGAAACAGAGAGGAAGAAACAAATACTACAAATGTTGTTGAGCTGCTTTAGGAGCAAAATCAACAAAATTTTTGTGTGATTGCTTTATTGTTATATCGTTTTATTGTTAAAAATCGATAATTCATATTTATAACAATATAGCAATCCGGTAGTTTATTATTCTTTAATTTCCTTAACTACAACTTTGATCCCCTCAACTCTCAGAACTTTAATCTTTTTACCTTTCTCTATGTATTCCCAATCGGCAACAACGTCAACGCGTTTTCCATTGAATTCTGCAGAGCCTGCGGGTCTTAAAGTAGTTAAAGCAACACCTTCCGTACCTAACAACTCCTTTTCAGATGGATAAGAAACAAATCCTTGATCAGCTTTTTCTTCATCGGCTAATATTAGTCTGTTAAACACACTTGTTTTAGGGAGAAATTTTGCGAGTAAAAAAACTAATATTAGCGCCCCAACAAGAGCACCGGTTAATTGAACTATTGCAATAGAAATATTTTCATAATTAAAAAATGGTCCGCCTGGAGTTAGTGATAAAAATATTGAAAGAAATATTAAAATTATCCCGCTTATGCCGGTAATACCAAAACCAGGAATAACAAAAATTTCCAAAGCCAGCAAAATAATACCGGCAATAAAAAGAATTATATCTAGTACCGAAGCAAGCTGTAAAATATATGAAGAGCCAAAAAACAATAATAAGGCAATTACGCCTGCCGTACCCGGAAGTCCCCAGCCGGGAGTTTTAATTTCGGCGATTAAGCCAAAAAATCCTACCAAAATTAATATTGATGAGACAATAGGATTATTTAAAAATTTTACTACGTCCTCAGCCCAATTTTGATTTACAGTAATTATTTGTGCATTCTCTAAATTAAATGCTTTAAGCAGTTCTTCTTTATTTGAAACAATGGTGTCGGCAATTCCATACTTTCTTGCTTCTTCATCGGTCAGTGTAACAAGCTGTGTGCTGTCAACCAGTCCTTTTATCACTATTCTTTCATCTACCATTCCCTGCGCAATATCCGGCCTTCTACCGTTCTTTTCAGCAGTGGAACGCATCTCTCCTCTCATATACGATTGATACTTCTCACTTTGCTTTTCACCGGATTGATTAACAACGGTTGCCGCACCAATCGAACTCCCCGGCGCCATAGCAATTTTATTGCATGATAGTGCAATAAGTGCACCTGCTGAAATTGCTCTATTATTAATAAAAGCAATTGTTAATGCTTTACTGGAAAGGATGGCATCTTTGATTTGTGTGGCCGCATCCAACCTTCCGCCAAAAGTATTAATTCTAAAGATGATTGCTTCTGCACCTGCATTATTAGCTTCGGAAACAACTCTACTGATATACGGCGATAACCCTAAATCAATTTCAGAATTAATATCTGCCCAGTAGACCTTCTTATTCTGACAAAACAAACTTATATTGATTAAGGTTAAAAAAAATATAAAATAAAAAAAGCTTCTCATTAAATTTCCTTTTTTTGAATCTTGTTAGAGAAGTAGAACAGATATAAAAAATATTTATCTTTATTTAAATTTAACTCAAAAAGAAATATCCTAAAAGTAAAATTTCATGGTTTCAGAATTTTTAATTTTATTAGACTAGGGTAATCTTTTAATTAAATTCCGGTTTGATTATAACATTTAATCATTTTTTATCATGTTGAAATAAGACAAAAAGAGAGGTTAACTTGAATCATTTAATCGGTGCGCATACATCAATATCAGGAGGAGTTCCAAGCTCTGTTGACCTTGCAGAAAAATTGAACTTTTCCGCAATGCAGATTTTCAGCAAAAATAATAATAGATGGGCAGCTAAACCTTTTACAGAAACTATCATAAATGAATTTAAAACAAAATTATCATCTTCCGGGATTAAATATACGGTAGTTCATGATTCGTATTTAATTAATTTATGTTCTTTAAGCGAAGAGCTTTTGGAAAAATCCAGAACAGCTTTCCTGGATGAATTAATTCGATGCGAACAGCTTGGAATTCCATATTTGAATTTTCACCCTGGGGCACACGGTGGGGCTGGAGAAGAGGATGGAATAAAATTAATTGCGGAATCTTTAAATATTGTCCATGATAAAACTAAAAACTTTAATGTTAGTAGTATGCTCGAAGTTACTGCCGGGCAGGGTTCTGCAGTTGGTTATAAGTTTGAGCATATTAGGAAAATTATTGATCTTGTTGAACAAAAACAGAGAATGTCTGTCTGCATTGATACCGCGCATATTTTTGCTGCCGGATATGACATTAGGACACCCGAAACTTACGAGAAAACAATGAAAGAATTTGATAACATAATTGGTTTAGAAAAATTAAAATGCTTTCACATGAATGACAGCAAAAAGGAACTGGGAAGCAGAGTTGACAGACATGACCACATTGGAAAAGGATTTATTGGATTGGAAGGTTTTAAAAATATAATGAATGATAAAAAACTAGAAAGGGTCCCTAAAATTCTGGAAACACCAAAAGGAAAAGAGCAGCTGGAAGATTTGGAAAATATAAAAACACTTTTAAATTTAATTAACAATTAAAAGGAAGGTTCGAGAGAACGTAGAACAATAATTCCGGTATCCTTTTTAAATTTCATTAAGTAATCAGCTAGCGGTATTTCAGTAATTTGAACTTTGTACCCAACATCAGGTGCATGCATAAAGTGAACTCTTCCATCATCCATCTTCACAGCAATACCAACATGATTAATATCCAATCCTTTTACATTAGAAGTAATCGCAATTAAATCACCATTGTGAATTTTCTCTTCAACCTGTGAAACTTTTTCTTTAGGAATATAATAATACTCTCTTTTATTTATTGCTTCTTCTTGCGCTTTAATAAAAGGAATAAAAGCGGGATGAGTTTTTAATTGAACATATAATTGAGGATGGGTTGTCATGAAATCAACGTTAAATTTTAATGTATCTCCTCCAATTTCCATTGAAATATTTTTCACAATCCCCTTTTTTTCATTATTAAAAATCCAATCAGAAAAATAATGAAGCCGGGATGGATATTGATCTATTTTTCCATCCCTGTATCTAATTCTTGTTAGCTCATTTTCATAATCTTTAAATGTAGTTTTATCTTCTTTAACACATCTGGCAAATGCCAGGCAATTTTCAAGGAAAGTTGTACAATCTAGACCGGTTAAATTAACTACTAAAGTTTCCTTATCCTCTTTCTCTAAAGTATGTGCGACATAATCTGTACCTAGAAAACTTTTTCCAATATCAGCAATAACATCTCCAATCGGTTTATCAAATAATTTTTTTTCAACAGCTAAATGAAATTTGGAATTGCATATTTGAATATCTTTATCGGAATAAATTTGGGCCTTTAATAAGAAAGGGAATATAAATAACAGCAAAATTATCTTTATCATCGAATCCTATAAAATTTTCTCATTTATAATTTTGACTTTTAACTTTTTATGTTTTCAGCCTGAGGCTGATCAGCCTTAGGCTGAGACTTAAATAATGTCTTCGTCTGAAACAATTTCCGTATATTCTTCAATTTGTCTGGCATGTGCAAGGTTTTCAAAACGTGCATATTCTTTAATAAATGCAAGTTTAATATCTCCAATTGGACCATTCCTTTGTTTTCCTACAATAACCTCAGCAACACCTTCCCAAGAATTTCCTTCTGTATCATTTTTCATTCCATAATACTCGGGTCTGTTTAGAAATATAACCACATCAGCATCCTGCTCAATTGAACCTGATTCACGCAAATCTGAAAGCTGCGGTCTTTTATCTGTTCTCGTTTCAACAGCGCGGTTAAGCTGTGCCAACGCTATAACCGGAATATTTAATTCTTTAGCCAGAGATTTTAAGGAACGGGATATATGAGAAATTTCTCTCTCGCGGCTTTCGGCTTTTGCAGGCCCCTGCATTAATTGAAGATAATCAATAATTACCATCCCGATATTTTTTTCTGCTTTTAATCTTCGTGCTTTGGCTCGTATTTCCAGGACCGATTGTGCAGGACTATCATCAACATAAATAGGAGACTCGATAAGTTTATGAGCATTTTTGCTCAACTTAACTCCTTCCGAAGTAGGAAGTTTGCCTGTTCTTACCTGGTGAGCATTTAACCTGCCTTCAGAACAAAGCATTCTTATAATGAGCTGCATAGTCGACATTTCGAGGCTAAATATACCAACAGGTACCTTATGTTCCACTGCAGCATTACGTGCAAGATTTAAAGCGAAAGCAGTTTTTCCCATAGAAGGTCTCGCAGCAATTATTACCAGATCGGATTTTTGAAAACCACCAAGTATATCATCCAATTCATAGAATCCTGTCGGTACAGAAAATCTTTGATTTGTTTTGGAATGAAGCGCTTCAATATATTCGAGGGCATCTCGAACTGCCCTGTCCATTCCAAGAAAAGTTTTTTTAAGATGGGATTCAGTAATTTCAAAAATTTTTCTTTCTGCTTCATCTAGAATGTCAAATGCATCTTCAGTTCCTTCATAAGCCGCTTTGGCAATATCGTGGGAACTTGTAATTAATCTTCTTAAGATTTCTTTTTCTAGAATTATTTTTGCATGGAATTCAATATTTGCGGCAGAAGAAATATTTTGAGAAAGCTTGCTTAAATATACCGCTCCCCCAACCTCATCTAACCGTTCTCTCTTTTTTAATTCATCATACAATGTAACCGTATCTATAGGTTCTCCCGATTCAAAAAGCGAGACCATTGCTTCAAAAATTTTTTTGTGTTCACTCAGATAAAAACTGTCTGAAGTCAACAATTCGATTGCTTTCGGAACAGCCTCTTTTTCAATCATCATTGCTCCCAGAACTGATGCTTCAATTTCAGGAGCAGACGGGGGTTTGATATCCGCAGGAATTAAACTGTTTATATTATTTTCATTTCTCTTTTTCATATTTGCAATAATTGATACTTCAAAATTCAAATATTAAATTACAACTACAAGCTTTAAATTGGAAATTAATTTTTAAAAACTAAATACAATTCTTTTTATATTGCATGAGGGCGATAAATAATTCTTTCCGGTTCAACATAAATTTAGAAAATTTTTTAAACAATAAGAATTTTTGTTATAATTTGTACAAAAAAATTAAAATATAAATATGTCCTGGTTTATTGGTTATACAGGTAAAAATAATCCTATTTTGGGACAATATATTTCGTCTATCAATTTAGAAAGAATAAAAGAAATTAAATCTGAAAATCTGACCCTAATTTTTGGTGGAAAACAAGAAAATTTGCTCTTTAATTTTTATGATGATTCAACAGGCTGGATAGTTTCCGGAATCCCGATATATACAAAAAATGATAATTTGAAATTCGTAAACAAAAATGATTTTGAGAAATTATTCTTAAACAAGGAATTAAAGTTAACAGATATTGACGGTCATTTTGCAGGTATTAAATGGGATAAAGGAAAAGTCACGTTTTTTAATGACCAACTCGGTTTAAGAGATATTTATTATTTACAATTTAATTCCAATTTTCTTTTTTCAACAAGAATGGATTGGATTGCAAAATTTAACAAAACAAATAAAATTGATTTTGAAAATTTCTCAACGAGCTGGGTACTTCCACACCAAATTTCCTGGGGAAGCATTATAAAAGATATAGATAAACTTAAACCAGGACAAATTATTACTATTTCAGGAAATAAACTTGAAAAAAATGATTCCCCTTGGCAGCCAAATTTTGAAATTGAAAGTTCATCTGAAGAATTCTTACAAGCGCTGGATAATTTTATAAAATTGGCCTCTTTAGAGGATGAAAAAATTAATTTAGGGCTTTCGGGCGGAATAGACTCAAGGGTATTACTACAGCTTTTATTTAATAAAAATACTAGGGATTTTGGTACCCATACGTTCGGTACCCAGCTTACTGCCGACGGAAGAATAGCTAAAAAAATAGTAGATGATTATAAATTAGACCATCGTTTTTTTTCAGTTTCTTTCCCGGAAGAAGATCAGTTAATAAAAAATCTTTATAAAAACATTTCTCAGCTCGGATTAAGTACCTCCATATTCGAAACTTTAAATTATCCTTTTTATAAACAGTTAGACAATCTAAACTATATTATTATTGATGGTGCTTACGGAGAGATTTTCAGGAGAGCTTATTTAAATAGATTTTTGATTCTTGGCAGAAAAGCTTTATTATATAAGGAAGCCGAAACAATTTTTTCCCTTCTAAAAAGACAAAAAGCAGATATTTTTAATGATGGCATAACTTCACAAATTGAATACTCCACAATTAACCAAATCTCAAATATTTTAGATATTCTACCTGATCCAAAACTAATTGGAATTGAGAATTGGCTGGATACTTTTTTTATTAAAACCAAAGTAGCAAATATTAGCGGACCGAGTCAGACATATTTAGATAATATATGCAGAGCCCTTATGCCTTTTATACAGCCCTCAATTTTAAATTATGGATTTAGTGTAAATATCAATGAAAAGAAAAACGGGAGATTGTTTTTGAATGTAATTAATGAAGGTAAAAAGCTGAACAAATATCCTCTTGTAAAAGATCAAATTATTTACCCTTTCAGCTCAAATATTTTTTTTACCAGAATGTATCAAAAAGTGAAAAGAAGAATGGGACTAATTCATAGTGATAACACAAAAATAAATTTATTGTCAAAATTAAAAAACTTTGCTTTCAATAAAATTAATTCTTCCGATGTAAAAAATTATGATTTGTATAATTATAACAAAGTTTCAAATCTTGTTACAAATTTCTATAATGGGAACACGACATTAGCAGATGAATTAATATGGTGGATTTCTTTTGAAATATGGAGAGAGAATTATAATATTAAATAGTGAAATCAGATCGCCGGCTGCTCATGAGTTAAACAATGTATAGCACCCAAGCCCCAAACCAGGTCTACAGCATGAATACCGATTACCGATCTATCGGTTATCAGTTCTGTTAAAATTCCCAAAGCAATTCGATCATTCGGATCATTGAATGTAGGGACCAAAACAGCATAATTGGAAAAATAAAAATTCGCATAGCTTGCAGGAAGCCTCTGCCCCTTAAATAAAAACGGTGAAGGCATGGGAAGATTAACAATATTCAATTTAGAACCGTCTTCAAGTTTGGCATTCTGTAGTCTTTCCTTATTTTCTTTTAATCTTGAATAATTTTCATCTTTAGGATTTTCTTCCTGGACTATAACTACTGTATCGGGATTTACAAACCTGCATAAATCATCAACATGACCATGTGTATCATCACCTGTTATTCCTTCTCCAAGCCAAATAACATTTGAAATCCCTAAATATTCTTTGAACACTTCCTCATAATCACGTTTTGTAAAACCCGGATTTCGTACCTGGATTATATTATGCACCAAACATTCTTCGGTTGTGATTATTGTTCCTTTCCCATTAGTATCTATTGAACCACCTTCTAAAACAATATGCCTGTCTTTATAAATAGGTATAGTATTTTTCAGTTTAAATTTTTTGGAAATGTATTTAGATAACTTTGCATCCTTTTTAAAATTAGAATACTTAGCCCAACCGTTAAATTTAAAATTTACTGCCGCCACTTCAGTTTTTTCATAAATATCACTTTTTACAAAAATTGGTCCGGAATCTCTCGTCCACCCACGGTTCGTTTTTAATATAAAAAATTCAATATTATTGAAATTCAAATCAACAGATTTCAATACTTTTTCAGCTTTTAATTTATGCTCTTTAGATTCAACTATTATTCTAACTTTTTCATTCCGGGAAATATATTTAACCATTTCAGCATATACCCATGGGATCGGAGTAAACTTCCCGGGCCAATCACTTTTATTATGCGGCCAGCCAATCCAGGTAGCCTCATGCTGTTCCCACTCTGCAGGAATATAGTAAAAAGAATTTGTGAACTTCATCATCATAAATTAAAATTAAAGAACAGGATATTTCACACCTATGGTGTTTCCATTTAAATACAACTACCAAATATTAATAATATTTCACGCCCACGGCGTTCTTTTTAAAATTCAAAATTAACAAATTTCCTTGAGTCAAATGAAAACAAACTCCGATAGGAGTGATATATTATTAAAACAAATCAGATTAAAGGAAGATTAACTCCATTAGGAGTGACATATTAAGGTAAATCCAATCTATAAACATTTAGTAACTTATTCTCAAAAATAATTTATCTATTATAAATGATTTTTCGTTTCCTACCCCAGGAACCTCTGATCAATCCCAACATACGAATCAATTCTTCGGTCTCTCAAAAACGGCCAATTGCGGCGAATGTATTCAATTCTTTCGAGGTCAACTTCAGCAATTAATATTTCTTCTTTATTGGTTGATGCTTGTGCAATAATAACTCCCTGCGGGTCCGAAATAAAAGAAGAACCCCAGAATTCAATTCCTGCAGAATCCTTGGATAGCTTTTCCAGTCCGATTCTATTGCATGCAGCGACATAAACTCCGTTAGCAATTGCATGTCCTCTTTGTATTGTCTGCCATGATTCGAACTGTGCTTTCCCTTCTTTTTTCTTTTCATACGGATGCCATCCAATAGCTGTCGGATAAAATAAAATGCTTGCACCTTTTAATGCAGTAAGCCGCGCACTTTCAGGGTACCATTGATCCCAGCAGACAAGTGTTCCGACGTTCCCATACTTTGTGTTGAAAGATTTGTAGCCAAGGTCGCCGGGAGTAAAATAAAATTTTTCATAATATGCCGGATCATCAGGAATGTGCATTTTTCTATAGATACCTTCAACTTCTCCATCAGTATTTATTAATGCGATGCTGTTATGATAAATTCCCGGTGCACGTTTTTCAAAAATTGATGCAACAACCACTACTTTATTTTTCTTTGCAGCTTTACCTATTTCTTCAGTCGATGGACCTGGAATAGTTTCGGCAAGTTCGAAGTTTTCAATATCTTCCTTTTGGCAAAAATATTGTGAACGGAAAAGTTCGGGAAGACATATTACCTGTGCACCTTGTTTTGCAGCTTTATTAATCCAACCAATTGCTTTCTTTAAATTTTCATCGGTGCTTTTACTCAATGCAATTTGAATTAATCCAACTGAAAACTTATTTGGCTGGTTACTTTTCATAACATAATCCTAAAGTATTCAAACTTAAATGTTAAAATTAATTAATATTAACAATATTATTAAATAATAAATAAAATTTGCTATAATTATTTAGAAAAAATAACCACTGAGGAATCAGAGGATAAACAGAGGTAACAGAGAAAATTCTCCCTCTGAGTTCTCATTGATTTCTCTGTTAACTCCGTGGTAAAAAAATAGCTTAGTTCTTTATGATTGTTATTTATTTCTTCTAATCTGTTTTTTATAAAAGTTAAATTTAATCTTATTTGCTATTGTAACCATAAGTTGAAACTAAAACGCCGTTGGGATTATACTCTTTGCGGGTTTGAACTATACCGTTTTTATAAAATTCTTCCTTTTTTAATTCTTTATTTTCATAATAAACCCTTAGCCAGCCATCGAGAATGTCATTATTATAATTTGCAATTTGCTCAATTCCGCCGTTCTTAAAGTAAGTTGTTACCTTACCCTGAAGAGAGCCGTCAATATAATTTCCATTTGTTTTTACCAGCCCGTTTTCATAATAAATAGTTGATTCGCCGTTTTTTATATTGTTCTTATAATTATCTGCAGACTTTAAATTTCCATTTTTATAATATTTAAAATAAATCCCGTTCATTAAATTATTTTCATAGAAAATTTCCGATTCCGGTTCACCGGTTTCGTAATAATTTTTCGTAATTCCTTCCCTTAATCCTTTAACATAATCGGTTTGCGATTCAAGAATTCCGTCTTCATAATATGTATAAGATTTTCCGTTGAGCGTATCATTAGAATAATTCCATTCTTCCTTTAAATACCCGCTGTCATAATAAATTCTATAAGGTCCGTCTTTTTTATTATTCTTATAGAAAATGTCCTCTTTCATTGAACCGTTATCGTAATAATTTCGAACTGTGTTTTCGACTGATTCGGTTTTACCTGTGTAATCGTATTTAACGCGGTTTATTAATTCATCATTAACATAATCATCTTTTACTCTTAGGTTGCCTGCTTCATCATAAATTGTAACTTCGCCTTGAATTTTATCATTTACAAAAAAAGCATTGAGGGCAACAATTCCGTTAGGATTATATACTTTTGTAGCTCCATTCAGCATACCATTAGTAAAATTTTTTTCAACTTCCTCCTGTCCGGATTTATAATAAGTTTTTGAAAGCCCCTGAAGGACGCCATCAGCATAATTCCATTCCCCCTGCAATTCGCCGGTTTTGTAATAAGTTTTTGTAATTCCTTCAAGCTTACCATGAACGTAGTGCTGAATAGCCCACAATTCCCCTGTCTCATAATACCACTTGGAAGTATCTTCTTTTTCCCCGTTATGATAATTCCATACTATGCTCAAGAGACCATTATCAAAAAACCAGCTGGAAATACCATCCTCTTTTCCATCTTTAAATTTCCATTCTTTCCAGAGGTGACCATCAGGGTAATATTCAAGATATGTTCCATCTAGCTTTCCATTTACATAATCCCCCTGTGTTTTTAAGGTGCCATTTGGATAATAAGTTTTTTTTATTTGAACACCGGGATCCTGAGCAAAAACTGAAAGGAAAGAAATCGTAACAATTAATAATGCGAGGAAATATACTTTAGAAAAATTAGACATGATTAAACTTAAGCTGTAAACTACAATTATCTTCAAATATTTTTAAAAAAACGATGCAATTTATAACTATTTTACTATAGGAGAAAATGATAAAAAAAAGTATTGGTAAGTTTATCAAATTAAAGCCTGGTTGTAAAACCAATTTCTTGTATTACTTTTTCTGCTTTATCCGCATCCTTTTGTGATTGGAAAGAAATCCTAAAAGTTCCTCCTGTGCCTTCCCTAATTTTCAGCAGTTCCATATCTTTTATATTAATGGAATTTTCAAATAACACTGTTGTTAATTTGCTCAATACGCCGGGTTCATCTTTAACATAAACAAAAATATCGAATAATGGATTTATAAATCCTTTTGTGTTTTTAGGAATCTCATCTCTTTTTACCCGTGCTTTATCAAATAATTCTTTTAAAGAATTGATATTTTCATTCCTAAGCAGAGTTTCCAAATTATTTAGATTATTATTTATTAATTCCAATGCAGCAATAATCTCATCCTTATTCATTTTTATTATCGATTCCCAGATATCAAAACTGCCTGATGCAATTCTTGTCATATCTCTAAAACCGCCGGCAGCAAAATCAATATAATTAACTCCGTTATCATTTTTTGAAACTGAATTTACTAGTGTTACCGCTAAAAGCTGCGGGAGGTGACTTACCTGTGCAATAATTTTATCATGAAGGAAAGGATCTAAGAATCTTATTCTTGCTCCCAATAATTTAATTATACCTGTAAGCTCATTTAATTTATAAGAATTTTTTTCCGAATCAGAAACTATATAAACCGAATTTTCGAACAATAGATGATCGGAATTTTCAAACCCGCCGGATTCCTTCCCAGTCATCGGATGTCCGCCGATATATATTCCTTTACTCTTTAATGACTTCCATTCTTTTTCAAAAATACCTTTAACTCCGCATACATCTGTAATAATAGTATTTTCATTAACAATGGGGGCTAATTTTTTTAGAGTATTTAAAGAAAGATCTGTTGGAAGACAGAGAAATATTATTTCGGAAATTCTTGATCCTTCAATATTATCCAATTTGGTGTCAATTACCTTTTGTTCAATTGCTGAATTAAGAACAGCAGGTTTATCAAAAGCACTAATGTTAAAATCTTTACCGGAATTTTTCAAAGCTTTAGCAATAGAACCACCAATGAGCCCAATACCGATGATAGAAATTTTTTGCATTTTTATTTTTTATAAAATTTAACTTGATATATTCTGGATGAAGAAGCATTTGGCCAAGATAAGTGTAAGTATAACATTTTAAACTTGAACTTAATCTTGAACTTGAAGCTCCGCTTACATTGTCCTTCCAATTACCTGGGCAATTAATTTCACCTGCTGCATTAATTCCTCAAACTGTTCAGGCAAAAGTGCTTGCGGACCATCGGATAATGCATGTTCCGGATCATGATGTACTTCAACCATTAATCCATCGGCACCTGCCGCAACTGCAGCTCTTGCCATTGGCAAAACTTTATCTCTCAACCCGGTAGCATGTGACGGATCTGCAATTACCGGCAAATGACTCCTTTTATGAACAACAGGAATTGCAGAAAGATCAAATGTATTTCTTGTAGATGTTTCAAAAGTTCTAATACCTCTTTCGCAAAGCATTAAATCTCTATTACCATTTGAAAGTACATATTCGGCAGACATTAACCAATCTTCTACTGTTGCAGCAAGACCTCTTTTTAGCATAACGGGTTTTGTAGTTTTCCCCAGTTCATTAAGAAGAGGAAAGTTCTGCATATTCCTTGCACCAACCTGGAAAATATCAGTATATTCAGCAATAAGAGGAATTTGTGCGTTTTCCATTACCTCGGTAATTACAAGGAGATTATTTTTATCGGCAGCTTTTCTTAACAGTTTTAATCCTTCTTCTCCCATTCCTTGAAAGGAATATGGAGAAGTACGCGGTTTAAATGCACCACCTCTTAAAATTTTAGCGCCTGCCTTTGAAACAATTTCAGCTAATTTAAATATTTGCTCTTCACTTTCAACGGAACATGGACCGGCTATCATGATAACTTCATTACCGCCGATTTTAACATGCTTAATAGATATTACCGTATCCTCTTTTTTAAATGTTCTGCTTGCTAATTTAAATGGTTCTGTAATCCTGTAAACTTCAGCTACACCTTCCAATATTTTGACTTTCCTAATGTCAAAATCCGGTTTAACGCCGATTGCACCTAGAACAATTTGCTGAACCCCGGTAGATTTATGTACTGCAAAACCGAAGTCTTCCAAATGTTTTACAACATTTTCGTATTGTTCGTCGGTTACATTTTTATCGAGAACTATAACCACTTTTTCTCCAAGTTAATTATTTAATGAAATCTTTTTTCTCCTGCTTTAATTGCGACATCAATATGATCCTCCTTTGTGGGTATAGCACAGGAATATTTTGAGCTATATGAACAGTAAGGATTGTAAGCAAGATTAAAATCTATTGTGTAAATAAAATCTTTATCGGGATTGAAATCAAAATCCAAATATCGCCCTACTCCGTAAGTTTCATCACCGGTGGTTTTATCCGTAAACCAGATACTGTAATAAACTTCACCATTCTTACTCGTACTTTTATAAACATTCACATTTTTTTCACCTTCTTTAAAATTAATTTTCTCATATCCAATCCTAACAGCCTTTCTTTCTTCCCCTTTTGTACCGAATATTTTAACAGTGTCCTGGTTTTTATACTCATAAAGCTTACTTTTGAAAACGTAATCGGGATCTACATCATAATATTTTAAATTTTCAAAATGAGCCTTAGAATCTACATTAAAAGGGGAACCAGGATCATTTTTCATATAATTGTCTTTTTCTTTTCTCTGCTGTTCTATTTCGGAAATATATTTTTTCTCCTCGGTAGTGTAATTCCTTCCACAAGAAAAACATAGTAGTGAAGACAAAATCAGTAGTACTAATTTGGACTTTTTCATAGGTTCTTAATTCAAAGGTCAAAAGTAAAAAATCAAAAAAATATCAGACAATTTAAATGGTTTTGACTTTTGAATTTTCACTTTTGACTTTTTAAGTTTTCTCTTTCACCTTTTTCTTTAATTCATGCAATTTATTTAAAGCTTCTATCGGAGTAAGATTATTTATTTCCAACTCATTTATTTCTCCTCTTAACTCATCATCATGAAATTCAAACATACTTATCTGGTTATCTTCATCTTTCTTTAGTTTTTTGAGTTTATCTTTCTTTTCTTCATAAGGAGTTAATTCTTTGCTCTCAAGATTTTGAAGAATTTCTTTCGCCCTGTTTGTAACAAACCTAGGTAAACCTGCCATTTGTGCAACTTGAATCCCATAGCTGTGATCTGCTCTTCCAAGATTTACTTTGTGTAAAAATATTACTTTATCATCATATTCTCTTACTTCAACTTTATAATTTTTTATTCTCGGAAAAATTTCAGCCATCTCGTTTAACTCATGGTAGTGAGTCGCAAACAAAGTTTTTGCTGAAACTTCAGGGTTTTCATGAAGATATTCCGTTATAGCCCAGGCAATTGAAATTCCATCAAATGTGCTTGTTCCTCTTCCGATTTCATCGAGTAAAATAAGACTTTTACTTGTCGCATTATTTAAGATATTTGCTGCTTCCTGCATTTCAACTAAGAAAGTACTTTCTCCTGCAGAAATATTATCGCTGGCACCAACTCGAGTAAATATCCTGTCAACCAATCCTATTTTAGCTTCTTTTGCCGGAACAAATGAACCAATTTGTGCAAGCAAAATAATTAATCCGATTTGCCGCAAATAAACAGATTTACCGGCCATGTTAGGGCCGGTTAAAATTATTATCTGATCCTTTTCGTTATCCAGCTTACATGAGTTTGGGGTATATTTTTCACCCGGGGGAAGAATTCTTTCAACCACCGGATGTCTGCCATCAATTATTTCAATGCTTGTATCCTCATTCAATTCCGGTTTAACATAATTGTATTCATCTGCACATAATGCAAACGAGAGAAAGCAATCCAGCATTGCGATCAATCTGGCATTCTGCTGAATTTTTTCTGATTCGGCAGCAACCATTAATCTTATTTCATTAAACAACTGTGATTCAAGTTCATAAATCTTTTCTTCTGCATTTAAAATCTTATCTTCATAAGCTTTTAATTCAGGAGTAATATATCTTTCCGAATTTACTAATGTTTGCTTGCGGACATAATTTTCAGGAACTTTTTCTTTATGTGCATTGCTTATTTCAATATAATAACCAAACACTTTATTAAAATTCACTTTGAGTGAAGGAATTTTTGTATTCTCCCTTTCAGTCTTCTGCAGATTAGCTATCCAGTCTTTTCCATGCAGGGAAACATCTCTTAATTCATCTAATTCGGGACTGAAGCCGTTTTTTATTATTCCACCATCAACTATGCTTAAAGATGGAGAATCGACTATTGCTGTTTGAATTTTTTCGACTAATTTTTCAAGCAGATTTAAATTTTCTCTAAGCTGGATTAATGTTTTCCCGGAAATTGAATTTAAAAGCTCTTTTATTACAGGAATTTTTTTTAAAGATGTTTTTATGCTTACAATCTCACGGGGATTTGCTCTCCCGGTACATACTTTCGAAATTAGTCTTTCTAAATCACCAATTTCTTTTAATTCCAAAAGAAGATTATTTCTTAAGCTTTTATTTTTTAACAGTTCTTCAACACATTCCTGTCTTTTTAAAATCATATCAAGTCTTCTTAACGGAGAAGAAACCCATTTTTTTAGAAGCCTTCCCCCCATTGCAGTTTCTGTTTTGTCCAGAATAGAAATTAAAGAACCTTCCCTGCCTCCATCGTGCATTGAGAACGTTATTTCAAGATTTCTTTTAGTTGAATAATCCAGAGACATATATTCGGAAGGATTATATGCAGAAATTTTATTTAAGTGTGAAAGATTAGCTTTTTGTGTTTCCTGTAAATAATTAAGTATCACTCCGGATGCAATAATTCCGGGAATAAAATTTTCAATACCGAAACCTTTTAACGTAACAGTTTTAAACTGCATTATCAGAAGTTCTTTTGCATATTCAAAATTAAAGATCCAATCATCGATTTTAGTTATTCGGATAGAAGAATTAATTTTATGAACCATTCTTTCCAGGTATTCTTTATCTTTTTTTTGTACAAGAACTTCGGAAGGAGAAATGGATTCGATTTGCTGTTGAATTAATTCTGAAGGAATTTCGTAAGCATAAAACTCTCCGGTTGAAATATCGGTAAAAGCTATCCCCGCCGCACTTTCACTATCGGAAGAAGAAACAGACTTAATACAAACAGCCATTAAATAATTATTCTTCTTATGATCCAAAAGCTTATCGGAAAAAGCTACTCCGGGGGTTACTACTTCGATAACATCTCTTTTTACTATTCCTTTTGCAAATTTAGGATTTTCGATCTGCTCACAAACTGCGACTCTATAACCGGCTCTTACTAATTTAGGAAGATAAGTATCAATTGCATGATGCGGGAAACCTGCTAAAGGAACTTCACCCGCTGCACCGTTTGCCCTTTTTGTTAGAGTAATCCCTAATACTTTTGAAGCGACCTTTGCATCTTCTTCAAAAGTTTCAAAAAAATCACCCATCCTGAACAAAAGAATTGTATCCGGATGAGCTTCCTTAATCTTATAATATTGAGACATTAAGGGAGTTTGGCTCATAACTGCAAATTAAGTTAAATTTAAAAATACCTCAATGATAAAATAATAGCAATTATTATAATAATTGCAAGATGACAAGATTAAAAGATTATAAGGTTTTCTTAAATAATTATTTAATCTAAAATCTTATTTTGGGGGATATTTAAAAATTAAATAGAAAATCAATTTCATACAATTTTTCGGAAAATTTTTCTTTCTTTTTAAAAATATTTCCGGTAGATTTCATCAAATCAAATTACACTATCTGTCAATTTTACAAAGGGGGGAATATGTTCCCAAAAATTTTTCTAACAATCGTTTTTTTAGCCGCATTTTTATTTCCGACCCATGCTCAATTTGATATCTTAAATAAGGTTAAAGAAAAAGTTGAAGAGAAAGTTGAGAAAAAAACCGAGGAAGCAATCGAAAAAGGTACAGATTCAACTGAAGAAGCCAAGCAAAATAATAACAATGCCGAGGCTACTAATAATGAAAACAATGCTCCAACAAAAACGGATGAATTAAAGTCATATTCAAAATATGATTTCGTTCCAGGCAATCAAGTTTTATACGTTGAAGATTTTTCGCAGGATAATGTTGGAGATTTCCCTGCATTATGGAATACAAACAGCAGTGGTGAAGTTGTAACTTTAAATAATTATCCCGGCAACTGGTTTCAGCCCGGTACGGAAGGAGCTTACATACCGGAGGTTAAAGGATCATTCGGAGAAAATTTTACAATGGAATTTGACTTGATTTATTCACCTACCGCACATTCTAATTTACCTTCCTTTGATCTTCTTTTCTATTCTGCTAAAGATGGAGAATCTATAACCTCAAATACTCCTGAGAATGGTGGCTGCCTCTTTAGAATAGGACCATATACTTTGGGTACCTGGAATTGGAATAATCAAGGATCCGGATCAATTGATAATAACAAGGATAACGAATTCTTTAGTAATAATATGAATAAAAAAGTCCATATTGCTTTTTCATTTCAAAAACAAAGAGTGAGATTTTGGATAAATGAAAATAAAATCTATGATCTTCCCAAATTGCTTATGCCCGGGATCACCATTGATCAATTTAAATTTCTTACAGGTTCCACAGATGATTCAAAACCATATTTCTATATTAAGAATTTGCGTGTAGCGGTTGGTAAACCGGATATGCGAAGCAAATTGCTTACCGAAGGAAAACTCGTTACACATGGAATTTTATTCGATGTTAATTCGGATAAAGTTAGACCTGAATCATATGGTACATTAAAAGAAATTGCTAAAGTTTTAAAAGATAATCCTAATGTAAAAGTAAAGATTGTCGGTCATACGGACAGCGATGGTGATGAAAATAGTAATTTAGAGTTATCTAAGAGAAGAGCTCTTTCAGTTAAAAATTCATTAACCGAGGAATTCGGAATAGATGCCGCACGAATGGAAACGGATGGGAAAGGTGAAACAGAACCGGTCTCAGATAATAATACACCCGAAGGAAAGGCAAATAATCGTAGAGTTGAATTTATAAAAATATAGTTATTTGTAATAATTAATTTTTTGTCCCCTTGGTTACTCCCCTAACAATCCTCTCCTTAATTTTCATAAGGAGGGGATTGATTTATTTTTTTAACCCTGCATCTTAATTGCTTGAATAAATAATCATTTTCTATATATTTACAATTATAACTTAATTTCTCTATAATTTATTGCGGTGATTTTTGAAAGAAGAATATCATAAGTGGCACACTCTTTATTTAAATAGAGAATTTGAAATGCTGGTGCTCGGATATGGAGGCCTTCCGGTTGTTTTATTCCCCACAGCAAAAGACAGATATTATATTTATAAAGATACCGGGTTAATTAATTCTGTTTCAAATTTAATCGATGAAGGAAAAATAAAAATTTATTGCCCGGATGGAATAGATAATGAAAGCTGGTATAATTATTCTATTCATCCTGCCGATAGAGTAAAAACTCACATAGCCTTCGAAAAGGTAGTGCTTCATGATGTTATAGAGTATGCATTATATGAGTCGGACAGAGAAAAAGTAATACTTGGAGGGTGTGGTTTCGGCGGATATCATGCTGTTAATTTTGCATTTAAACATCCCGATAAAGTTGAAGGAATAATTAGCCTTGGCGGATTTTTTGATATTAAACGATTTATTTTCGGTTATTATGATGACAATTGCTACTTTAATAATCCACCCGATTATATGTCTAACCTTGAAGATCCATGGTACCTTGATAAAATAAAAGATATGAAAATTTTTCTCGGAACAGGAGAATGGGATTCAAATCTTGAAGAGAATAAAAGGTTATCAGGTATATTAAATGAAAAAAGCATACCTCATTTACTTGATATTAAGCAGAGCGTTGGCAATGATTGGGGATGGTGGCGGGAAATATTTCCGGAATATGTAAATAAAGTTATTGGTCAATAGTCATTGTTCATTCCTATAATTCAATAATAAATGACAATATTTACTGTAATATTTATTAATCATTTGAATTTGCTCTTGCACTTTAATTTTTTGTAAATCTGTTAATTATTCCACAAATTTTCATAAAAGATTTATTATATTATCTCGTAAGGATAGTTAATGAATGTGAAATTTAAGAGGGTATAAATGAATTTTAAGTCCAAAAATGTTATATATAATTTTCATGTTTCGAAAGCTGCGCGAATAAAATATGATTTTGATAAATCTCTCTTTTCAATTAATGGAGATTTAATTATCGCAGATTTCCGTCAGGCAAGAACTTTATCGGAAAAAATAAATGCTAAAAGAAAATCTGAAGGAGATTCAGCCGAGTTTGTAACATCCGGTCATTTAAATGCTTTAGGACTTTTACATGAAATCTTTCATTATTTAATTAGAATTTATGAAGATGTGGAAAATCCAGGCGTCCTGGATCGGAGTATAAAATATCTGCTTTCCCACATAGAAGATAAAGAAATTAATAAAGTACTTCTGGAGTATCTAAATGAATTTCCTCCTTTAGAAGTCTATAAAGGAAAAACTACTGCGGAAAATTATATAAATGATATAACCGAAGGGAAATCAAATAAAGAAATAATCCTTGAAGAATTAATTATTCTGCAGCTGGAAAATAGCAATCCGGCAACCATAAGCCTGGAAGAATTATATTCAGATAAAATGCTCTCGAAGAAATCAAAATATATTGATGCTCTCGATATAGCAGAACAGTTTTTTATAACGGAAAAATCTTTCGGTTCCGAGAATCTTCCTCTTTTTCAATTTCTACGAAAACCGATTGTTGCAAGCCCTTATAATATTGAAGGGCAGTTAGACTATATTTTAGAAAAATGGGGTGTATATATTTATGATAAATTCTATGATAGAATATTAAAAAGCAAAGACTTAATTAAAGAAGATTGGAAATTATTCCTCCAATTTGGAGGGGGTAAAGGTACTCCCCCTGTACCTGTTTATAAATATGATGCCGAATACTTACAGAGAATTAGAAATAAATTAGCTCTCGGTGAAGACTTAAGTGAAGATGAAAGAAGATTCTACTCTTCGGAAATAGAAAGGTTTACTGCAGATACTGAGTGGATGCCTAAAGTAGTGATGATCGCAAAAAATGCATTTGTTTGGCTGGATCAGCTTTCAAAAAAATATCAAAGAGCTATAACAAGATTGGATCAAGTTCCCAATGAAGAGCTTGATAATTTAGCCACGTGGAATTTTACTGCTTTGTGGTTAATCGGGATATGGGAAAGAAGCAGCGCTTCAAGAAAAATAAAAAATTATACTGGAAATCATGATGCTGTTGCCTCAGCTTATTCATTATATGATTATATTATTGCCCACGATCTCGGGGGCGAGGAAGCATTTCAAAATTTAAAAGATCGAGCCTGGCAGCGTGGAATAAGAATGGCAAGTGATATGGTTCCAAACCATACCGGTATTTATTCCAAGTGGGTTGTTGAGAAACCGAACTACTTTATTCAAACAAATTATCCTCCATATCCTGGATACACTTTTTACGGCCCAAATTTATCCGATGATCAAAGAGTTGAAGTACGTATTGAAGATAAATATTACTCAAGGGAAGATGCTGCAGTAGTTTTTCAAAGAAGAGATTCTTATACAGGTGATACAATATATATTTATCACGGGAATGACGGGACACATATGCCGTGGAACGATACAGCACAGCTTAATCTGCTTGATCCGGAAGTTAGAGAATCTCTCATTCAGACAATAATGCATGTTGCCCAGAAAACTCCGATAATTCGTTTTGATGCGGCCATGACATTGGCAAAAAAACATTATCAGCGATTATGGTTTCCTCAGCCGGGCACAGGCGGGGCTATACCTTCACGTTCCGATTATTCAATGACTCGTGTCGCTTTTGATGAAGCAATGCCGGTTGAATTCTGGAGAGAAGTTGTTGATAGAATTAATAAAGAAATGCCGAATACCTTATTGCTTGCCGAAGCTTTCTGGCTGATGGAAGGTTATTTTGTAAGAACACTCGGTATGCACCGTGTTTATAATAGCGCTTTTATGCATATGCTGATGAAAGAAGAAAATAATAAATACAGGGAATTAATAAGAAATACTCTAGAGTTTAATCCGGAAATATTGAAGCGGTATGTAAACTTTATGAGTAACCCGGATGAAGAGACTGCCGTCAACCAATTCGGTAAAGGAGATAAATATTTTGGTATAGCTATGCTCATGGTTACACTGCCAGGGTTACCAATGTTTGCACACGGACAGCTTGAAGGCTTTTCCGAAAAATATGGAATGGAATACAAACGTGCTTATTATGATGAATTTATTGATGATAATTTGGTAAGCCGGCATGAATATGAAATTTTCCCGCTCATGAGTCAAAGATATTTATTCAGCCAGGTTCATAATTTCGAATTATATGATTTTATTGACAATTTCGGAAACATAAATGAGAATGTTTTCGCCTTTTCAAATAAGTCTGATGGCGAGAGAGCTCTGGTTGTTTATAACAATTCATATTATGAATGCAGCGGAACTATTAATTATTCGGTCAATAAAATAAATAACGGGCACATGTATTCTAAAAAGTTAGCCGAAGCTTTAAATATAAAATACGATCATAAGTTTTTTTATTCTTATAGAGATCATAAAACAAAACTTGAATATCTTATTAATGGTAAAGATATACATGATTTTGGTATGTATTTCGCAATTCAAGGATATGAATATAGAGTCCTTCTTGATTTTAAAGAATTTTATGATTCAAACGGAGATTATGAACGTTTAAGAAGAATGCTGGGAAGCAACGGAGTTTATTCAATTGAACAATCTTTTATAGAACTTAACCTTGCCCCGGTTCACAGCTCTTTTAAAGAATTGAATGAACCTTCCCTGATTGAAGAATCTAAAAGTTATTGTTTCACAATGGAAGAGGGAGACGGCAAGGAAAAAATACCTGATCGTATAAATAATGAACTAAATAATTTTTTAAGCAGTATTGAAGATTTCAAGCATCAGCCTCTTGATAAAGATAATATTGTCAAAGGTTTGAAAGAAGATATGAAAGCCTGCCGGAATTTTTCTTTAATTGTAACAAAGGAATCAAATAAAAAAACTGCGGATAAATGGTTTAAAGATGCACTGTTATATACGGTTTTTTTTAGAGAAAAGGATTCAAATGAAAACCGTGAAATATTTTTCCCGATGATTGTTTTGAACAATACAATATCAAATTTAAAAAGTGAGAATAATACATTTGATGAGCTTAGGTTAAACAAACCTGTTGATGAAATTCTGCTTTCCCTGCACCATAATTCAGAGAAAATTTACGAGCAATTATCTTTAATTAAATTATTTTCTTCCGAAGGGAATAAGTTTAATCTCCAAAATAATTCGGGAAATACCTCGAATGGCTCAAATTCTGCATCCGTTGAAGAAGAACTTCTGAATCAACTTTTTAACGGTATAACCGCCAATTATTTAAATGTAAATGAATTTGAGGGAATAAGATATTTTAGTAAAGAAAGAATGGAGCAGTTATTAGGCTGGATCTTTACTTTAAATAGTTTGAATTATTTAAAATACAATCAAACAAAAGGAAAGAAAGCCAGTACAAATAAAACTGCCGAAACTGCTTCTGCGACTGCATTTATAACCGGATTCAAGAAGGAATTCAAAAAATCTTTTGAATTTTTTGAAAATTTAAAAAATGCCTCGGAAAAATCAGGTTATGAGGTCGATAAATTTATTAAAATTGTTAGTTCAGAGCTTAAAAAAGTACCTGCAAAAAAAACTTCACTAAAAACCGGAACCCGCAGAACAACTAAAAGTAAAAATAAATGATAATTAAAAATGGCAGGCTAACTTTTTTATTTATATTTTTTCTTTCCTGTATAAGTAAAAACTTTGCACAATATGAAGTTGTAAAAGCTTTTCCAAATTTATCATTTTCAAACCCGGTAGATTTGCAAAACTCGGGTGACGGAACAAACAGACTTTTTGTAGTTGAACAGCAGGGTATAATAAAAGTATTTTCGAACAATCAAGATGTATCTTCCGAAAAAGTATTTCTTGATATAAGAGATAGAATTACCAGCGGCGGTGAAACGGGATTGCTTGGTTTGGCATTTCATCCTAATTATATACAAAATGGTTATTTTTATATCGATTACACCTCTCCCTCTACAACTTTACATACGGTTGTTGCAAGATATAAAGTCAGCAATTCCAATCCTGATTCGGCAGATGAAAACAGCGAATTAATTTTATTAACGCAGGAGCAGCCGTTTAACAATCATAACGGCGGGAGAGTAGTTTTTGGATCGGACGGATATTTATATATTTCATTTGGAGACGGAGGGTCGGGCGGCGATCCTTATAACAACGGACAAAATTTACAAACTTTCCTTGGAAAAATTCTTCGTATTGATGTCAATTCTGCAAACGGTAATCTGAATTACTCTATCCCTTCATCAAATCCATTTGCCGGCAATATATCTGGTTATAAAGAAGAAATTTTTGCTTATGGTTTAAGAAATCCGTGGCGATTTAGTTTTGATTTTACAACTAATAAACTGTGGTGTGCTGATGTTGGTCAAAATCAATGGGAGGAAATCGATACAATTCAGAATGGAAAAAATTACGGCTGGAGAATCATGGAAGGAAAACACTGCTATAATCCCCCATCAGACTGCGATACTTCAGGATTGACTCTGCCTATCTGGGAATATGATCATAGTTCAGGTAATTGTTCGATCACTGGAGGATTTGTTTACAGAGGCAATTCAGTTCCTGAATTAATAGGCAAATATATATATGCAGATTATTGTACTTCAAATATTTGGGCATTGGATGCAAACGGAACATCTATTGAAAATAAATTTCTTTTGAAAGCCCCGGGAAGAATAACTGCATTTGGCGTAGATCAAAAGAATGAGCTATATTTATGTAATTTTGATGGGAACATATACAAGTTTAAACCAACTGCAACAGGGATTAAAAATTTAAATTATAAACCAGAAAATTTTGAACTTTTTCAGAATTATCCTAATCCTTTTAATCCATCTACGAAAATTACTTATATCCTACCAGACGAAAGCAGAATAAAAGTTGAAATTATTGGAATTCTGGGTAATATTATAGAAATTTTAGAAGATAGAATAAAACCGGCAGGTAATTACGAACTGGAGTGGAATGCCGGGAATAATAGCTCCGGTGTTTATTATGCAAAATTTTCGGTAAAATCAATTTCAGGTAACGAATATAGTAAAACTATTAAGATGGTTTATTTAAAATAGTTTAATTTGTTGCCTGTTTTTATATCTTCATCTTTTCTAATTGAAATTTCATTAGGTGCATTCTTCCTTTAGGTTCATCTATTCACAGTATGCATAACTGTTTCCGGATAACGTGTTCCGGCAGCAACTCCAATCGGAGCAATTTCATAAATATATTTTAAATCATCCTCACTCAATCTAATTTTGAGTGCTTCCAAATTTTCTTCAAGTCTTGAACGCTTTTTAGTTCCCGGTATAGGTATTATATCATCTCCTTGAGCTAAAAGCCATGCAAGTGCAAGTTGAGCGGGTGTACAATTCTTTTCCGCTGCCATACTTTTTACTTTTTCAACGAGTTGCAAATTCCGTTCAAAATTTTCACCTTTAAACCTGGGCAGGTTTCGTCTAAAATCATTTACAGGAATATCCTCCGGCTTCCGCAAAGCTCCGGTTAAAAATCCACGGCCAAGAGGTGAGTAAGCAACCAGACCAATCCCTAATTCCCGGCAGACAGGCAAAACATCTTTCTCAGGATCTCTTGTCCAAAGGCTGTACTCTGTCTGCAGCATTGCAATTGGATAAACAGCGTGAGCACGTTTTAATGTTTCAACTCCTGCTTCCGATAAACCGGCATAGCGAATCTTCCCTTCCTTAACAATTTCTCCCAAAGTACCAACAGTATCTTCGATTGGAACATTCGGATCTACACGACCTGGATAATATAAATCTATATAATTAACGCGAAGTCTCTGAAGACTATAAGATAAAAAATTGCGAATTGCAACCGGACGATTATCTACACCAATAAAATTACCATCATGGTTACGAAGTCCTCCAAATTTTACTGAAATAAAAACTTTCTTTCTAGGAATATCCTTTATTGCTTCCCGGATAAGTTCTTCATTATGACCCATGCCGTAATAATCACCCGTATCTAAGAGATTAACTCCAAGCTCTATTGCCCGTTTAATTGTTGCTATACTTTCTGCTTCACTTGATTCCCTTGCATAAAAAGCAGACATACCCATACATCCTAGTCCTAACGCCGATACCTGCGCATTTGTTTTCCCGAGTTTTCTATATTCCATAACTATTTCTCCATAAGTTTTAAATCTATTGTTTAAATATTACAAAATATAATAAGTTGTATATAACTTTTTTGTACTCTGTGTTATAAATTTATTTGTTTATTTCAGAAGGCAATTAAATAGTTGGCAAATACAGTTTTTATTTCCCTGTAATGTTCAATATTCATTGAATATACAACATGGCGCATATAGATATTATAATCCTTTATATATTTTTCAAACTCTTTGATTCTTTTCATACTCAATTTTTCTGCAACTCGTTGCGAGGGGATATTTTTAACATAAGTATGAATATAAATTTCATTCAGTTGAAGCTCTTCAAAACCATATTTTAGGCTTGCGACTGAAGCTTCGGTAGCAAAACCTTGATTCCAATATTCTTTATTTACATGATAACCGATTTCCGGCACAACGGTTTCATCAATATCTTGAAGGGTAATCCCGCATTGTCCAATAAATTTATTTTGATCTTTAAGGATGATTCCCCATAAACCGAAGTTATTATTTAGGTAACTGTCTTTTGATCTTATAATACTTTTTTGAACTCCGTCAATATCATAAGGTGCCGGGTAATATTGCATTGTTTCCTCATCGGACAAAATAGTATATAGAAATTTTTCATCGTTCTCATTTAATTCTCTAAGCTTCAGCCTTTTAGTTTCAATTGAAAACATTGTTTTATGAAAAAGTCTAAAATAAATTTGTTAAGACCAGTTCTGAAGTTCAATTACATTACCTTCCGGATCAGTAACATAACACCAGGTTACTTTGGAATTAGGACTAACCTGCAATGTAACTATTTCCCCAACTTCCCTGCCTCCGTTTTGTAGAACAATCTCCTTTGTTTTAAAAACATCATCAACCTGGAAAGCAATATGACCGTAGCCCGGTTTATTAATTATCGTTTTTTGTCTATCTTCTTGAGGCGAATAACTAAAAATTTCAAGTGTAGGTCCGTTTCCCTGAAAACCGGGCAGTCTTAAATGTACTCCTTGAAGATGAACATCTAAAATACCTGTACCGGCTTCAATGCTTTTTCCTTTAAAATCTCTTTCCGGAGGAACAGTTTTGCAGCCGAAAACCTCTACATAAAATCCGGCCAATTTTTTCCAATCTTCTGCTATTAGATTTGTATGAACATATTTTGCTTTAATACTCATTTCATTCTCCTGTTCCTTAGGGTAAGGTATAGCGATATAATGCTGTAAGATATCATAGACAACTTAATACCATACACCTTATACCGGTATACTCTTTCAACTATTTTTATGAAAATCTTTTTCTTTATTTTCATATTCTATAAGTACTCTTTCAATTCGGTGATCCGGGATAAACCACATTAAAGCTACAAATACATAAAGGCTAAAACCAATCCGGCGATTTACAAATGTAAGCAAAATTGCTGCAGCATAAATACCTATAGATATTTTCCCTTTTCAATTTTTTCCATAAGCTTTAGCAAGTATTGTACCGTTAACCCTGTTAACTGCGTATAATAAATGATGGTGATTGTTCCAATAAAGACCTATATTGGTAAAACTAAGGAAATAACTTAAAAACACAAGAATAAGATCTTTTAAGTCTGTTAATTTATCTCCATGCGGTATCTTTAACTCAAGAACCATAATTGTTATAATTATAGCAACAACACCGTCACTAAATGCTACGATTCGTTCTTTTCCCATGAAAATTTTACATTAGAATGTTTAATAAAATAAGATGATTGATTACGAAGAATAAAAAATAACCGGTAGAAAAAGTTTTACTTAAGACAAATTTATCCTATAAGGAACATTTTATCAAGAAAGTAATTTATTTTTACGGTGCTTTTTTAGTATCCTTCTTCTTTTCATCTGAACAAGTACAACACCGGCTGCAGCTATAATCATTGCGATTCCTTTTTGAAATGAAATCTCTTCGCCTAAAAAATAATAGGCAAGTATTGCAATTTGAATTAGCATTGTCCCATTAATAATACTAGATTCAACGGCAGTAAGAGAACGCAGGGTTAGATTCCAAAGGGTAAATGCAAATGCTGTATTTATAACAGCAAGCCAGAGTAAATAAATTCCTGTTTTCATATTAATAGTTGGAAAACCTTCAAACACAAATCCTGAAATCATTAATAATATTGCACCCGCACCCATACTAACAAAGGTTACAACCAAAGGACTAATGCTGCCGCCTCGATTTATTTCCCGCCCGATCACCGCAGCACCTGCATTAGCTAAAACTCCCACGAACATAATTACTAATCCGATTCCCTTATTCCCGGCTAACGAAATAGGAAGAAAGTAGGTTAAAATTCCCATAATAAAAATAATCGAACCAATCCATTGAAGTGCCGAAAGCTTTTCATTAATTAAAAACATTCCCATCACTGCAACAACTAACGGAGTAAAGTTCAGCATTAAACTTACTGTAACTGATGAAAGCATCGATAAACCGAGGAATTGAGCGCCCTGGGTAATAGTATAAAATATTAATCCTAAAAGAATTAATTTTTTAATTTGATAAGACTTTAACTGCTTTATTTCAACAATATATTTTTTTTTAAAAATAAACGGCACGAAGCAAAGGAAAGCTATAAAATAACGTAAACCAGCATAATTTATCGGGCCAATTTCAACAAGTCCCCATTTAATAATTATAAATGAAGTAGACCATAAGAATGTTACAAGCAACGCTTGTAAAATTGGTATAACCCGGTTATTGATATTCAGACTCTCCCGATATTTAATCACCTGTTGGTTGCACTGTTTTTGTTTCAATCATTAACATGACTGTTTTTTTTGGTGCTCTTGTGCGGTGTTTTACACCTTTGGGTATTGTGATTCCCTGCTGCGGATTAAGCTCAATAGTTTTTTCTTCAAGATCTATTAACAATTGTCCCTTAAGAACAAAGAAAAACTCATCGTCATTATCATGCTTGTGCCAATGATATTCACCTTTAACAATTCCAAGCCTTACTATACTATCATTAACTTGAGTTAAAGTCTGGTTGAACCATTTGTCCTTACAACTGCTTACCATCACCGGAATATCAATCTTCTCCAGGTGATTAAATTTAACATCTAGTTTTGTAACATAATTAAAATGTTTTTCCATTATTCCCTCTTCAATTTAATTAATTATTAAACTGAAAAATTCATAAACTGAAATTCACGCGACAAAAAGCCTAAATTATAAATAAGAAATTTTTAATCAGTAAGATTCAGAACGAAAGCAGCATCCTGTCCCATATACTGAGCTTCAAAGTTAGTTATTTTCAAAACCGGGATTGTAAATTCAATTGTTCCGTCTTTGCTTGTTAAATCCTTTAATATCGCTTAATGTAACACTAAGATTTATTTGATAACATCATTAAAAATCAGATAATATTCATAAACAATTATGAACAAGATTTTTTCTATTAAAAATAGCAATAATAATAATCTAATAAATAATTTTACCGTAAAATATTTCGAGATGTTCTTTTTATAAATGCAAATAAATCTTGAAATTTGTTCTAAGGTAAAAGTTATACCGGATTAACTTCTATTCTGTATCACCCACATATTGACAATTAAAAAGAAACTTTTTAACTTTATAAAGGTTCCCAAATAAACTTTCGCATTCTAATAAATACGTTACTACATTAAACCATTTCATTTCCTAATTTTAAAAAGGGTTTGCATTAGTGATATATTTTAAATGTATCATTTTTAAGTATACTCTAATTCCGGTCTTTCTATTTCTGTTAATAAATGCCTGCAGTTCGAAAGAAACTTCCGACGAGATGCAATCAAACCGCCCTTCTTATAAAAAAATTGCCGAAGAAAGATACAATCAAAACTATAAAGTTTCATTTAATAAGGATTCTACTTATCTAATTGTTTATTATTTACCTCAAAATGTCACTAAAGGACTTCCTTCACCACTGAAGTTTTTTGTATATGATTCCAGAGATAAAAAGGTGATATTCCAGGATAACCCGGCAAATGGTAAAGTAGAATGGATAAATTATTACCAGCTGAAAGTATCGACTATCCCCGAAATAGTTACCGGCAATGATGAGGACAATAAGAAAATGTTCGGGAACATTTATGATGTTATCTCAAAAAGTAAACTTTCCAAACAAGAAAAGACCAAATAATCTATTCGATAAATATTAAATAAATTAAGGAGTTATTATGAGAAATCGTTTACCTTTTTTTGTTACTTTTCCTTTGCTAGCCGGGATTGTAAAAGTACCTTTAGGGATATTAGAAATTTTGTATGTTCCATTAATACCTGATACGGTTCCTTTTTGAAGTTCTGGAATGAATACATTGACATTTTCCAAATTATCGCTATTGTCTTTATTGGTAATCTGCCCGCTTATTGAATTTTGAGAAAAAAGATATTGTAAATTCATTAATAAAATGATTGAGAAAAATAAAATTTTCTTTTTCATTCTTCACCTAATTATTTTTGTAAAATTTTTGCTTAATAAATAACACTCCGATGTGCCGGTCATTTTTAAATGCTCTAATTAAATTTTGGAATTCCGATATTGCAGTCAGCACATGTTTTATTATTAAAAGAAGGCTTTTAAGACACCATCTGTTTATTCATTTCTAATTAGTTGGAATAGGATACTTCATAACAGTATAAAAGCACTTCAGGTAAACAACAGAATGAATAATAGAGAATTTTACGAAAGTAATTCAGGCGGGGGTAAAATAATTTCCATTACCGGTGAATTATATGTCGCTATGGAATGCAAGATTACTCTTTCTTTTTTAAATTGAAAAAAGAAGGCATCATTTTCTTTAAAGAGATAATTTTTTATCAAGTTATTCTTTGTATAAAAAGGTTCCGATTGTTCGTTAGGATCATCACCCTTATTAATTTTAAATAATATTTCGAATAACCAATCCTCTTTTCTATCACTTATACAATAGATATATAAAGCACCATCTTTTTCTAATTCACGAATAATATCATACATTTTATCTTTGTATCTAACTTCATTATCATCAACCCTTTGAAGATTCTTCTTTTCATCAGATGTTATCTTCAAAACAATAATTTTATTCGATTCAAAAAATTTTTCTTTTGAAAAATCCCTCCTACATTGAAAGAGCAAATAATCTAATAAAAGATTAAAGCCAAAAGTATTAAGGAAAATTAAAGTGATTAATAATAAAGGTAGAATTTTTTTCATTTTTTGAAGTTAATTCAGCCTGAAAGTAATATTTGTGCTGCAGGGCAAACGGAAATAAAAATTATAAAGAAGATAAAAAATGAATTAAATACTACAAATTCATAGCTTTTTTTAAGAATTTACCGGTGAGGCTTTTTCCATTTTTGATTAAATCTTCAGGTGTACTTTCGGCAATAATTTCCCCGCCTTTTTCCCCGCCTTCAGGTCCCAAATCAATTATCCAATCGGCCGTTTTAATTACATCCATATTATGTTCGATAACCACAATTGTATTCCCCTTATCCACTAATTTGTTTAATACTTTCAGAAGAATATTTACATCTTCAAAGTGCAGCCCGGTTGTAGGTTCGTCAAGAATATAAAGAGTTTTACCGGTACTGACTTTACTCAACTCGGTAGCTAATTTTACCCGCTGCGCTTCTCCACCCGAAAGTGTAGTTGCCTGCTGTCCTAATTTTATATAACCAAGACCAACATCATTTATAGCTTTTAATTTTCGCTTTATCCTCGGCATCTCTTCAAAAAACCGTAATGCTTCTTCAACTGTCATTTCAAGAACATCCGAAATTGATTTTGTCTTGTAAAGCACTTCCAGAGTTTCTCTATTATATCGTCTTCCATGACATACATCGCACTCAACATAAACATCGGGTAGAAAATTCATTTCGATCTTCTTTAAACCATCCCCGTTACATTCTTCACATCTGCCGCCGTGTACATTAAAGCTAAACCTCCCGGGACCATATCCTCTCATTTTGGATTCAGGGAGCTGGGCAAATAAATCCCTGATAAATGTAAACAGACCAGTATAAGTTGCGGGATTTGATCTGGGAGTTCTACCAATTGGTGATTGATCAATTTCTATAATTTTATCAATATTCTCCAATCCTTCAATTGATTGATATGGAAGCGGCACTGATTTGGATTTATAAAATTTATTCATTAAAATCTTTACTAAAGTTTCATTTAACAAAGATGATTTCCCGGATCCGCTTACCCCGGTTATTAATGTAAATGTACCAAGGGGTAATTTGAGATTAACACTCTTAAGATTATTTCCATATGCACCTTTTAATTCCAGGTAATTTCCATTCCCGCTTCTTCTTTCCTTAGGGATTTTTATTTCCTTTTTATCATTTAAATATGATAATGTTAAAGAATCGTAACCATTGGGGGATTCAATTAATTTTTTAGTTTCTCCCGATAAACAGACCACACCACCATGTTCCCCGGCACCCGGGCCCAGATCGATCATATAATCAGAGCTTTCTATTGTTTCCCTATCATGTTCAACTACAATTACTGTGTTTCCCAAATCTCTCAGGTTTTTTAAAGAATTGATAAGCTTAATATTATCATTCTGATGAAGTCCGATACTGGGTTCATCTAGAACATAAAGAACACCGGCAAGCTGTGAACCTATTTGAGTTGCCAGCCGGATTCGTTGAGATTCTCCGCCGGATAAAGTTCTTGCTGATCTGTCTAATGTTAAATAATTCAATCCGACATTAAGTAGAAAATTTAACCGTATAGTTATTTCTTTAATAATCGGTTTTGCAATTAAACCTTCCCTGCCATTAATTTTCAGTTTATTGAAGAAAACAAAAGCTCTTTGAATCGACAGTTTAGTTACTTCACTAATATTCTTTCCTTGAAATTTAACCGCTAGGGATTCCTGTTTTAACCGTCCGCCGCCGCAAGTTGGACAGGCGATTGTATTCATAAAAGATTCGACCCATTCACGCACATTATTTGAAGTGGTAGTATTGTAATAATTTTTCAGGTAGCTGTACATACCGGCAAACTTGTGCATGTATGTTACAGGTTTTCCTCCGCCATATGAGTAGCTGAAAGGAATTTTTTCTTTACTCCCGTTTAGAAGAATTTTTTTCTGTTCTTCGGTTAAGTCCTTAAGCTTCGTGTCAAACGTAAAATTATATTTTTCGGCAATAACATTTAATTGATTGAAAAACCAGATAAGTCTAGGTTTACCAAGCGGCGCCAATCCCTCTTCATTAATTGATTTATTCCAATCTGGAATTATTAGATTAATATCAAGTTCTTTCTTTTCGCCTAAGCCTTCACAATCCGCGCAAGAACCATAAGGTGAATTAAATGAAAAAGAATTCGGAGCTAATTCACGGTAGCTTATTCCGCAGTTTAAACAAGCAAGATGACGGCTGTAAACAAAATCATTTGTACCGTCATTAACTATTACAATTCCGTTTCCATAATTTAAGCCGACGTCAATCGATTCAGCTAATCTGCTTCTTGAAGATTCATTTATTGTAATTCTATCTACGGAAATTTCAATATTATGTATTTTATATCGATCGATTTGAAATCCTTTAGAAATTTCATGAAATTCATTATCAACCCGGACCTTTAAAAATCCATCGGAGAGAATTTCTTCAAAGAGTTCCCGGTAATGCCCTTTTCTACCTCTTATGACAGGTGCAAGTATTGATATTTTTTTTCCGTTTAGATTTGAAATTATGGAATCAATTATTTGTGCAGAAGTTTGTTTTGTAACAGGCTGCCCGCAGTTGTAACAATGCGGGATTCCCAGCCTTGCATAAAGCAGCCGCAAATAATCATAAATTTCAGTTACGGTTCCAACTGTAGATCGAGGATTGCCGGATGTAGATTTCTGCTCGATAGAAATTGCAGGGCTTAACCCTTCAATTAAATCAACATCAGGTTTTTCGAGCATATCGAGGAATTGCCTTGCATAGGCAGAAAGAGATTCAATATATCTTCTTTGTCCTTCGGCATAAATTGTATCAAAAGCCAGGGATGATTTACCGGAACCTGAAAGTCCTGTTATAACAGTAAAAGAATCGCGCGGGATTTCAACATCAATATTTTTTAAATTATGCTCTCTTGCACCTCTTATTATGATAGTTTCTTTTTCCAAATTATCATTAATTTTAAAAATTCAAATTTATATATTACTTATAGAGTATCTGATAATCAATTTAATTAAAACTGCCCATCACAGCTTTTATTGATACTTTATGCAAAATATTGAAAAATATAACACCATCCGGGATTTTAATGAAACCACTTTGAAAGAGAAGAGTTCCATTTTTACTGCACAAGTATATCCAATTGAAAGTGAAGACGATGCAATTAAAATTTTAGAACGTACTAAGAAAAAATATTATGATGCAACACATCATTGTTATGCATATAAATTATTGAATAATCAAATAAAATATTCCGATGATGGTGAACCTAACGGAACAGCAGGAGTAAGAATTTTAAATGCAATAAATCATTTTAATCTTCACAAAATTTTAGTAATAGTTATCAGGTATTTTGGCGGAACTAAGCTGGGAGTCGGTCCTTTGGGAAAAGCTTATTATAACTCTGCAATTCAGGCTTTGGAAAATTCTCTAATAATTGAAAAAATTGGATATAAAAAAATTTCGATTACAGCAGATTTAAATCAGATCAATAATATTTATCATATAATAGATCAATTTAAGGGAAAGATAAATAAGTCGGACTATGCAAATGATGTTAAAATTGAGTGTTTGGTTTCGCTTGAAAAAGTTGAACAATTTATAACGAATATTAATGGAATATCAAAAGGGAAAGCCATAATAAATGAAGATGAGGAAATAATTTTTCTCTAAACCTCGAGGTTTACACATTGTAAAACCTGCACTAATCTCGGAGGTTTTATGGTTAATTAGCCTTTTGCCGTTTCTGATCGTTTAAATACATTTTTGTCCATTCAAGGTCTGCTAATAGTTCATTCAAATTTGTTAATCCCTGCTGAGACATTTCAAAATAATTATCGGTAAAATATTTAGTTAACTTTTCTCCTGCATTTGAAATTATATCTTTTAGTTGATCAGTTACTTTTTTAATATTGGCGGAGAAATCAGCTTTAATTTTTTCCATAGAAGGGACTTCAGGATTACTTGCTCCATTTTGAAGTACACGCATTAAGCCTCTTAAATATTTTGCAGTGAATGTCAAATCTTCAAATATTTTTTCTTTACCGGATTTCAGACTTTCTTCATAAATTCTTAACATCTCGGCTTTTTTATTTAAATTTGTTTTAGAAAATTTTTCAACTTCATTAACAAAATCTGCAGCAATATTTGAAAAATTGTTTGTCATTTTTTTCATTTTTTAAATTAATTTCATCATAACTTAAATTTAGTATTATTATGATTTCTGCAGAAAACAGATCAGCCTATGGCTGAAAGAGTAAGATTTAATTTGTTATCAAATTAATACTTTATACCTATACCTATGCCATCACCAATCGGTAGAATAGTAGTTTTAAGATTTTCCTGTGAAGTAAAGATAACATTAAAATCTCTTATACACTTTGTAGAAGACTTGTAATTCTGTGGAACTCTTTTGCTTGCGGCATAACCATGCCATAAAAGATTATCAATAAAAATTATTCCTCCCTTTTTCAGAAGCACTAATGAATAATCAAAAAGTCTTTTATAATCTTCCTTATCGGCGTCAAGAAAAACGAAATCGTATTTCTTTTTAAGCTGGGGTATAACATTTAAAGCATCCCCGACAAATAAATTTATCTTTTCTTCCAGACCAGATCGTTGAATATTTTCTCTAGCTTTTTCAACATTATCCTCGCTTTTTTCTATTGTATGAATTACAGATTTCTTTTTTAAATTTTTTGCAATCCGAATTGTTGAATATGCAATAGCAGTTCCAATTTCCAATACTCTTTTGGGATTGCTTAAGCGGATCAATTGCTCCATAAAATCAGCAGCCTGCCAGGATAAAATTGGTACATTATGCTCTTTTGCATACATCTCCATCTCTAAAATTAATGGATCTTCCTCTTTTTTAAATTTTAAAAGGTATTGCTCCTGTGGGGGAAATAATATTTCAGCCATAAATATTAAATAGATTTAATTGGAATTTTAATTTAAGAATTTCCTGGTAAAGATGGGAAAGGTTTCGTTAAATTAATTAATACTCTTGGAAATTTTGCAGCCTAATGCAAAAAAATAAGAATAATATAAAATGTCTTTAATTCAGTTCAAAATCACAATAAACTTCATGAAATAATCTTAAATATATATATATTATTCCGGCAACATGTCTCCAGGAAAACTCCGGTATTCATTTCATATGAAAAGACTTTTGCTTTGACCCCCGGATCCTCATCCATTATTTTTTTACTTCTTCAACATTAGTATTGAAAATTCCAAATCCTTTTACATCTGTTCCATTATTAACAGCGCAGACAATCGATAAAATTTTCTCTTCACGGAGAACAAAATTCCTTCTGCCATGTTCCCAAATAATTTTTTCCACTCCAGGTTCACTAATCCTTGGTCCAGACCTTAAAACAACAACACAATATTTTTTTGTTTTGAGCAGCATTTTCTGCATGTATTCGTCGGTAATTTCCATCATAATATTAATTCCTTTATAAATTAAAGAGATGATATCTGTTAAAAAGATACCATCTCTTTATTAGTTTAATTATCCGGAATTGATTGTGCAAAAGTAATTGATATAATGTTGTTGATGGGAATTTCCCGCATTTCATTATTTACTTTTAATGTAATTGTACTATCCGTACCCGATTGGAAAATTCCTTCAATTGTTGAACCGTCATATAATTTTACCTGGTCAAGATTACTGCTGGGCGCGTTAGGAGGGTTTCCAGGTCTATCAACAACAACATATACATTTTCTGACGGGATATAGTTATAATATGCACCGTTCAAATAGTAATATGATAATCCGCCGAACTTAACAATCGTATAACCCAAAGGGAGGACTCTTAATCTTGCACCTATAGGTGCACCGATAACAACATATCCTCTGGGACCTCTGTTGTAAAAAAAACCGTTATGATAAAAATAGTTTTTTTTATGAACAACGATAGTTTCATAATGGGGGGGTAAATGTTCAATTCTTGCAACTCTTCTTCTTTCAACTTTGGGATGTCCCCTTCTTACCTGTGCATTCGTTTCTGCCAGGAATAAAAGCAACAGGAAAATAATTGCAATAAACAATGTAACTTTATTAAAATTTTCATATTTACGAATAATGTTTTTCATTTCAATCCTCCAAAAGAGATAAAATCTGAAATATTATCAAATGTAAAATGGTAGACACATAAATTTGATAAAAGGTTTAATTAAAAAAGAGCTAAAAATCACCACTTCAAATATTTGTCAAACCATATTCTTCTCTGTTCATCAACTTCTTTTCTATAATTTTTTAGGAAATGATCTCCGTTTTCAAAAATTATTAATCTATGTAAAATTCCTGCTTCATAAAATTTCTTTGATAATTCTAAGGATTGAATAGGGACAACTGTTTCGTCTTTTCCTCCATGCATTAATAGATATGGAATTTTAGGAAGCTTATCAACTTTATTAATTATTGTCCGTTTATCTATTTCTTCATTGAAATTTTTACCAAAAATTTTTTGATAAGAACTTTTTCTTTCGATATCGATTTCCAAATAAGATTTTAAATTTGAAATTGCTCCGCTTAAAACAGCACATTTGAAATTTGAATTTTTTATTAAAGTTAATAAGGCCATCATTCCACCCCGGCTCCAACCTTCAATTCCCCATTTACTATAATCTGCTTCAGGTATCTCTTTTGCAAGCGGAACTAAATTTAAAATATCGTTTACATCATCACCGCCGAAAAATTCTTCTCCCTCACTTCCTGCATTTCCCCTGTATTGAGAAGCAAAAACAATATATCCCCAGCTAGCTAATTGCCCAAATATTCCACGAGCAGTAAATTTATCAATTGCTCCTTTCTCCCGGAATCCTCCACGATTCCAGATAATACATGGAAATTTTTTATTTTTGTTAATCTTTGGATATGCTAAATATCCTTTAATCTTCAGCCCATCTGAAAGGTATGTAATCTTTTCAACTTTGGATGTTTCAAATCCCTCACTCCCCCACCCGCTGATAACCATTTTAATTTGAGATTCGTTTAAATTTATTTCTTCTCTATTTATAAATTTTGAATGCATTTTCTGTATTATAATTTAATAACAATAATAATTCTTTTTTAAATTTGTATCACAAATTTAATTTTTGATTAAGTAAAAAATTTAAATTAATATTTAAAAGGTATTTAAAGACAAGTATTTGAGGTAAACAGCCAGGTATTTCACCCGGCTGTTAATAAAGATTATTAATTATTTGCAGCTGTACTTGCTGTATCCCTTCCTTTGCTTCTCTCAATAGACTGCAAAGCTAAGTAGCTGTCACCAAATTTTTTAAGATTATCCAGTTCCGTATCATATTGATCGAAATGAACTTCTTCCTCTGAAACGAGACTTTCAAAAAGCTGCTTTGAAATAGCATCTGCATTTGCAGCACATTCGTTTGCCCAAATGTTATATTCTGTTGCACTATCCTCTTCCATTTTTGCTGCTTTCTTAAGCATTTCATCGACTTGATGAATTTTTTCAACTTCTTCGGAAGCTATCATTTCCACTTCACCTTTCAAAAATAAAATCCTTTCTGCAAGTCTTTCAATATGCAGCATTTCTTGTATAGCAGTTTTTTTAAATAAATTTGCCAATAAATCATACCCATAATCATCACAATAAAAATGAAAATACATATATTGATGAACAGCCGATAATTCATCTGCAACAGCTTTATTTAGTAATTCAATACTTTTTGGATGCATAAATTCTCCCTTTCTTTAATATGAAAATTTTAACTATACAAACTTAATTATAATCTTTTTAAGAAGTAAAACTCCAGTAAAAAATCACTTTTTCGAATTAGTCGTTATTTATATCATAGTTTTGGTTCTTGATGGATTAAGAATAAGATTTCCACCGGAGGCAGATCAGCCTTTGGGTGAATGATTAAGACGAGTAAATAATAAAAAAACCCGGTATAACCGGGTTATTTGGTAATTATAATTTTAAAATCAATTTAAACTTCCATAATTTCTTTTTCTTTGTGCTTTAAAATCTCATCAATTTTTTGAGTGTGTTCATCGGTTAATTTCTGAATTCTATCTTCCGCATCTTTTAATTGATCTTGAGAGATTTTTTTATCTTTCTCTTCTCTTTTTAGATGATCATTTGCATCCCGTCTCACATTTCTCACAGCAATTTTAGTATCTTCTCCAAATTTTTTTACAATTTTAACTAATTCTTTTCTTCTCTCTTCATTCAAGAGAGGAATCGGAATTTTTAAATTTGTACCATCGCTTACGGGATTTAATCCGATATTGGCTTCAAGAATAGCTTTGTCCGCCGGATTTACCATGGATTTATCCCATGGAGTAAATGATAAAGTATGGGCATCAAGAACCGTAAGATTGCCGACTTGATTCAATGGAGTCATGTTACCATAATAGTCAACTTTAATTCCATCAAGTAATGCAGTTGTAGCCTTACCTGATCTGACTTTTGAAAGCTCAGCTCTCAAAGCTTCAATCGATTTATCCATTCTGGATCTTGCGTCTTTTATTATTTGTTCCATATAATTTCTCCGGTTGATTATTTTTTTTATAAAAAGCTGGAGATTTATTGTTCAACTTTTTCCAGGTTTTGAATTAATGTCCCCACATTTTCACCCTTGACTAATTTTGTTAAATTATCCGGTACATTCATATTAAAAACAATAATCGGCAGATTATTTTCCTGGCATAAACTTATAGCAGTTAAATCCATAACACGGAGATTTTTTTTCAAAACATCCATGAATGAAATTTTATCGAATTTAAAGGCATTCGGATTTTTTTCGGGGTCTGAATCATACACTCCGTTAACTCTCGTTCCTTTAATAATAACATCTGCACCAATTTCAACAGCTCTTAACGAAGCCGCCGTATCGGTACTGAAATAAGGATGTCCCGTACCTGCACCAAAGATCACAACCCTTCCTTTTTCAAGATGTCTTTGAGCTCTTCTTCTAATATAAGGCTCCGCCATTTCCTCCATTTTAATTGCGCTCATTAATCTTGTAAAAATTCCTTTATGTTCGATTGCATTTTGAAGTGCGAGAGAATTAATTACGGTTGCGAGCATTCCCATCTGGTCGCCGGTAACCCTGTCAATTCCTTGATCATCTGCGCTCAAACCCCTGTAAATATTTCCGCCGCCGATTACAATCCCAATCTGAACTCCGATATCATGTACTTTTTTTACTTCTGTGGCAAAAAAGTCAAGAACATTATGATCAATGCCGAATCCTTTTTGCCCCATTAAAGATTCGCCGCTTAATTTTAGAAGAATACGTTTGTATTTTATTTCATTCATTACATATATTTTAAAATTTATGAGATAAATATAAAAAAAAGGTCTTAATATTATTAAGACCTTTTCAACAAAAATTATTTTTTTTGATCACCCAGATGGAAGCGGTAAAACAAGGAAATTTTTGAATTGTCATTGTTTTGAGAATTGAATTCCTTAATCAGGTCACCAATAGTTTTGGAATTGTCTTTTATGTATGCTTGTTCAATAAGACAATTCTCCTGGTAAAATTTATTTAATTTACCTTGAGCTATCTTATCCAAAATTTGTTCCGGTTTTCCTTCTTTCTTTGCAACTTCCTTATAAATCTCAATTTCCTTTTCAATCGTATCTTTTGGAACTTCTTCACGGTAAACACAAATCGGATTCATTGCAGCGACTTGCATCGCAATATCTTTTCCTAAATCGGCAAAACTTTCGGAATTACTTTTAATAGTTTCAAATTTTACAAGCACTCCAAGTTTTGAACCAGGATGAATATAATCAACCATCAACCCGTTTGAAGCTTCTTCAACCTTGAAGCGGGATATTTCCATCTTTTCACCAACTTTACCCATAACATCATGCATTTTATTAACTAAAGAAGAATCATTTAATAACTCTTCAACACTATTGGGTTTTTTTGATGAGATGGTATTCAATACATCATTAGCAAAATTTATAAAGTCTTCACTATTAGCGACAAAATCTGTTTCACAGTTAACTTCAACAATGGTACCTTCTTTTTTATCATCGGAGATCTTTGTTAAAACCATTCCTTCGCCGGCGGTTTTTTCCGCTCTTTTAGAAGCAACAGATGCTCCTTTTTTTCTTAATATTTCTATTGCTTTTTGAATATCACCATTGGCTTCAGTTAAAGCTTTTTTGCAGTCCATCATTCCTGCACCGGTTTTCTGTCTTAACTCATTTACTTGTGCAGCAGTAATTACCATAATAAAATCCTCTTACTTAATTTTTATTTTCTTTTTGCGAAGCAGCTTCTTGTTTTTTACTTTCGGCTTCGGCTTCAGCTTTTTCTTTTTCTTTATTTCTTAATTTCTCTTCTTCTCTTTCTTTTTTCAGTCTTTCCTTTTCGGCAGCTTCTTGTTTTTTACTTTCGGCTTCGACTTCAGCTTTTTCTTTTTCTTTATTTCTTAATTTCTCTTCTTCTCTTTCTTTTTTCAATCTTTCTTTTTCCGCAATTTCTTCAGCTTTATGTTCCTGCAATTTTTGATTTCCTTCTATAACAGCATCAGCCATATTTTTTACAATAAGCTCGATTGTTTTAACAGCATCATCATTTGCAGGGATTATATAATCAACAAGATCCGGATCGCAATTAGTATCAACAATTGCAAAGACCGGAATATCTAATCTTTTTGCTTCCTTTATCGCTATTGATTCTTTCTTAATATCGACTACAAACATTGCTCCAGGTAGCCGTGACATTGATTCGACACCTTCCAGAACTTTTTTCAATTTATCTTTTTCGCGGGATAAAAAGAGTCTTTCTTTTTTTGTTATTTTATCAAACGTTCCGTCGGTTTCCTGTTTTTCAATATTATTTAATCTTTTAACACTTTTCCTGATTGTAGCAAAATTTGTAAGCATTCCGCCAAGCCATCTTTCACTAACCCAGTTTGAATCGCATCTTCTAGCTTCGGTTTCAATAATATTTTTAGCCTGCTTTTTTGTCCCGACGAATAATACTTTTCTTCCCTCGGAAACCAATTTTGATAAATTATCGGCTACACTTGACAGATATTCCTGGGTTTTTTTCAGATCAATTATATGAATCCCGTTTTTTTCCATAAAAATATATGGTTTCATTTTGGGATTCCATCGGCGTGTTAAATGACCGAAGTGGGCTCCAGCTTCTATAAGCTGGATTAAATCTATTTTTTGCATCTTTACTCCTGTTTAATCTTCTATTCCCTTCGTCTTTGCTTTTCATCCCGTTAAACCGGGACACAGGAAGCAAATCAGGAAATATGAATTATTGTTTTAACTAATTAATTATTTCTGATATAATCATGAAATAAGTTCAAAAGAAAGTTCATTTTCAGATATAAATTGTTATTACTTGAACTTACTGTTGCTCTTGAACTTGTATTATCTCTTGGAGAATTGGAATCTCTTTCTTGCTTTCGGACGGCCGTATTTTTTACGTTCAACCATCCTTGGATCCCTTGTTAAGAATCCTTCTTTCTTAAGAGCAACTCTATGATCCGGATTTAGCTCAATCAATGCGCGTGCGATTCCTAATCGAATTGCCTGTGCCTGTCCGGTAGTACCTCCCCCCTGAACATTAATAATAACATCGTAGCTGCCTTCAGTTTCCGTTACCTTAAAAGGGTTTAATATATCTTCCCTGCTGAGAAGCTGCGGGAATGCAATTTCGAATTCTTTACCGTTTACGGTAATCTTTCCGTTTCCATTTCTTAAAATTACTCTGGCAACTGAAGTTTTTCTTCTGCCAACATAAATCTGATCTGACATTAATTCTCCGTTATATACTTAATTGTTCAGGCTTCTGAGCAGAATGAGGATGTTCGCTGCCTTTATACACTTTTAGTTTTTTAATTAATTTATTTCCCAAACGGTTTTTGGGAAGCATTCCTTTAACAGCATTTTCAATAATAAATTCAGGTTTCTTTGCCATTAATTCTGAAAATGTTTTTACTTTTAAACCGCCAGGGTACATTGAATGATGTGCATAGGTTTTTAGTAACTCTCTTTTCCCGGTTACCTTGACCTGTTCTGCATTAACAACAATTACAAAATCACCGGTATCCGCATTCGGCGTAAATATCGGTTTATTTTTTCCGCGGATAATACCGGCTACTTTGGTTGCAAGTCTCCCAAGTACTTGATCCTTTGCATCAACAACAAACCACTTTTTCCCTGCATCTTCAGAACTGATAAATTTTGTTAATTTTTCCTGTTTCAACTGATTCCTCCAAAAAACCAAATCATTTCAAATAAAGAATACTAACTTAGCTTGATATAGTAAAAAAGTCAAGAAATCAAATCCTTAGAAGACTCCCATGATTAAAAAGTCCTTCAATTCATCAATGAATTAGGGATGAAACATCAATAAAATTGAAAATTTATATAAATTCACCAAAAATTTATTTAATTCCCATGGTTCATCATTGGCATTTCCATTTTCTTATAATCTGGCGGAGGAGTAAACAAGGATTCATTAAGAGATTTTTTTTCAATCGAAGTAACTTCCATAGTACTTTCTACTTCACCATCTGCATTTTTAGTTGTAACCATCATCGGGAAATAACCTTCATTGGTTAATTTTTTCTGCCAGTCCGGTTCATCACTTTCACCCCCCATAGGGTTGCTGAAGAAAAAGAAATTCCTAATTCCTTTTGTCATCCAGGCTTCTCCGGTAGTTCCATCATCATCTTTGAAAGTCCATTTTTCACAAGTAAAGCCATTAATATCTTTTGTTTCACCGGTCATTTTAACATTTCCTTTTTCCATTGCCTTGCTCATTGTATCACGAACATTACCTAATACACTTTTATAATTATAAGTCATATACATTTTTTGGGCAGGCATTAAAATAAGTGCGTCATAAGTTTTAGTGTCTAAAACCATCGCCCCTCCCATGCCTTCATTACCTTTGCTTTCAAAACGGATTTTACTTCCTTTGCAATAATAATCAACGGTTTGCGGCTGGTCCTGGTCCTTATCGGTAATCTTCATAACAATTTCACCTTCGAAAGATTGCGAGAATGATTTTACAGGAGAAAATAAAAAGAGAAGCAGAGTAAAAAACAGAACGTTCTTAATGGCTTTCATAAGGGGCTCCTTTTAAATAATGTTGAATTTTGTTTGTTTGAATCTACAAATTAGAATAATGAATTGTCAAATTTAAAAGTTTTTATCATGCCGAAGAATACAGGTTGAAAAGTCTTAAAAGATTCCCTTCCTTCCATAATTAACTTAATGCTGAAATCTTCATCAATACTGGTTCTGATATATACTTCCTGCGAAACTTGTCCCGATAATTCTTCAGGATCATTATAGTAAGCAGTATAATCATCAGTTTTAATTGAATATTTATAGCGGCCGGGATTAAACAAATATTTTTCTTTAACTTCAAGATGTACATAAGGAGGGGGAGAATAAATTTCGTTAGTAGCCCAAAAAGTTACACCATCCAATTTGTTTTTAACATCCTGGTCAATATATGTCCAGCCGACCGGATACCGCATGGAAACATCCAGAGTTGATTCTTTATAAACCTGGTAAAGTCCGGATGTATCAGAAGAAGCCAGTATATTGTGTATAGATTTAGATTCCGAAACATTCTTATTAATAATTTTATTTTTCAGATTATTGTTTTCGGTAATTTGTTTTTTTTCTTTTTCAGGAGTATTGTTTTTCAAATTGTTAACAAGTTCCCTTGTTTTAATTTGAACATAAGAACTTCCTGCATCAGATTTTTCGGTTGTAATTTTAAAAACAAATGCAGCAATTATAAAGATTATTAAATGAATTATTATTGAAGCAGAAAAACTTATTGTCTTATTGGAGCTGGGAATTATTTTAATAAAAGACTTCATGTTTAGAAAAATATGGGAAATAGATCAATTCTTCTAATTAAAAAAAATTCACTATTTTTAAATATCCAATTGAAAAATTAAATAAATAAAATTATTTCTATTCACAAAAAACAGGGCAGAAAATATGAAATTTTTAGTAACTGGTGGAGCCGGATTTTTAGGAATAAATTTAATTCGTTTTTTATACAATAAAGAAAATGAAATTGTTTCTCTAGATATCGCCGATTTTGAATATCCCGACATTGCAGATAAAATTCAAATAATAAAAGGTGATATTAGAAACTTCGAGACAGTAAAGGCTGCGACAAAAGGTATCGATGTAATTGTTCATACTGCAGCCGCATTGCCTCTTTATAAACCGGAAGATATCTTTTCGACAGATATTGAAGGGACAAAAAATTTACTTAAAGCTGCCAAAGAAAATAATGTAAAAGGGTTTATACATATCTCTTCCACTGCAGTATATGGTATTCCCGACCATCATCCCCTTTATGAAGATGATAAGCTTGATGGTGTTGGACCATACGGGAAGGCAAAGATAGCTGCGGAAAAAGAATGTATGGCTTATAGAGATAATGGAATGTGTGTCTCCATAATTAGACCTAAATCATTTGTCGGGCCGGAACGGCTTGGAGTGTTTGATCTGCTTTTCGATTGGGCTAAAGACGGCAAAGGGTTCCCAATGATCGGCAGCGGCAATAACCGCTATCAGCTTATGGATGTTGAAGATCTATGTGAAGCAATTTATTTGTGCGCGACGCTTGATAAAGAAAAAACTAACGACACTTTTAATATCGGGGCAAAAGAATACACTACAATGAAAGAAGATTACCAGGCTGTTTTAGATTATGCAGGGTTCGGGAAAAAAATTGTTCCTCTTCCGGAAAAACCAATAATTTTTACATTAAAAATACTGGAAGCCTTTAAGCTTTCGCCTCTTTATAAATGGGTTTATGAAACTGCTTCGAAAGATTCTTTTGTATCAATCGAAAAAGCAGAGGAAAAACTAGGTTATAAACCTAAATATTCAAACAAAGATGCCCTGGTTCGAAATTACAAATGGTACATTGAACATTTGAATGAATTTAAAGATAAAAGCGGTGTTTCTCATAGAGTTCCGTGGAAGCAAGGGATTTTGAGGTTGGCGAAAAAATTTTTCT
>CAYUVK010000029.1:0-48070 GCA_964448105.1 uncultured Ignavibacteriaceae bacterium | reverse complement strand
AAGTTAGTCAAATTTCTCCTCCATATTCATTTCCTAATGCATAATTTGGGTTAAAAAATTTTTAACAAAATGAGTCCCTGAAATTCCGAAAAATCAAGAACAAATCACAATTTCCTTTTATTGTTTAATAATTAAATTTCAACTTTAGTTTATCTAATATTAATAATTTGGTTTATCTCCGGATATCACTTAAGATATAACATCTTCTTGTTAATTCTGTTAACCTTTGAACCAGGTATTTGCAAGTATATGCTGTAAATATAAACTCCTGTAGGTAGTTCAGATGCATTAAACAGAACTTCATATTTACCTGCGGATTTTTCTTCATTAACAAGAGTAGCAACTTCCTTACCAAGAATATCATAGACCTTTAAAGAAACAAATGCATCACCAGCAATTTCATAACCGATTTTGGTAGCGGGATTGAAAGGATTCGGATAATTATCGTAAAGATAGTTTTCCTTTGGATAAGTAGATGCAATATTTTCAATTGAAGTTATAGCCAGGGAGTCTTCAGGAAAGAAAGTATACGCAATTCCCCCTTTATTAAACCATGACTCGGAAAGTGAAGTTTTATTAAACTTGTAACTATAGCCGTTTGATCTGGCTGGATCATGCATAATAGGATTACCGGAAGCATCAAAACCAGCCAGCATCATGAGGTGGCCGTTAGGATATAGAGGCGATCCGACGGACATTACAACCCTTCCGCCTGCAGCAAGAGTTTCATAAGCCTGACTCCACGACCGGTATCGGGTAACTGCGCCATCAAGTCCATACTCTGCAGCATTTTGTACCACGCGCGGCCATATTCCAAAAATTCCCCAATAGGGACATTTAGTATCCTTTGCAAATTGCAGGGGGTCGACTTCAATATTATAGCTGCGAAGAACCATTGAAACCGATGTCGGTGAGCAGATATCCCCGCCTATATCGGGATCGAGCGAGTATTGCCAGAAAAATTCTGTCGGAATAAAAATCTTTTGAGGTTTATCATTAATTATTGTACTTATATTTACATTATCGGTAACCTTTTGATCACTGGCAAAAAAACTCAGTTTATATAACTCCGGTGAAGGCTGACCGCTGCTGGTTCTTTTCATAATTACTTTGAACTGCCATTTATTATGATAAGAATTAAGAACGGCATTATCTATATTTATTTTACCTCCGCTGTAGCTTGTTGTGCCGTAAGTAGACCATATATTCGCTTTCCAAAATCCAACGGTAAGCCAAGGTGACCATGTTCCGGAAGCTTCAAAAAATCTTATTGTCACTTTAAAACTGCTGTTATCATTTGGAACATAACCGTTCCATGAAGGTAATACACGATTGAAAGGAAATTCAGATGAATCTGGATTAAAAGTCACATCCCCATTTGTAATTCCATCAGACAAAACAATACTTTTTCCGTCTTTACTGATTTCCGTACCGTCAAGATTACTTATTCTCTCTATAAGAGAATCATTTTTATATGAAAAAAATTGATCAGGATAAGTCTGACAGAAAATTATACCTGTATTTATTATGAAAACCAGTAAAATTCTCGAAATCATATATTACCATTGTTTTTAAATAAATCTAGTCTAATGATAATTTAATCTTATTTAAAGTACAATAATTAAAAATTAATCATAAAAGAGAAATACTGAACATTGGATAATCTTCCAAAATCCTGGTAAGCATAATCGAGTCCCACTTTTACAAGATCAATTATTCTGTAATTCAAGCCAAATCCAAATGTCAAACCTTTTTCAGAATCCCTTTCAAATAATGAATTATACCCAACACGCATAAATACTATTTCATTCCATGAGTATTCCATACCGGTATTTAAATATTCAGTATGATCATTGGGATGAATAGCATCAACTGCTACAGTAATTCTTGAAGATTCGCTCTTTATAATATCACTCGATATACCGAACCTAAAAAGAAGAGGGAGATCGTATTTTCCAAGTTCTAAATTTGTATTAATTAAATTCTGATCGCCAGCTCCTGACGGGATCAATTTAATAATATCCCTGCCAGCCAATTGCATCTTCGTACCAAAATTAGAAATACTTGCTGCAATTCTCAATTCATTCAAAACAGGTATTTTATACAACGTTCCGATATCAACACCGAAACCGGTTGAGCTCATATGCCAGATTGATTCGTTAATGTATTTAAAATTAAAACCGATAGAAAAATTGTCCGTAAGATAGCGTGCATAATTTAATCCAATAACGATAGCTCCGGCGTCAAAAAACTCGCCTGTTCCGGTAGGCTCCTCTTCTGTTCTCACAGCCATTTCATCCATGGAAAGTACTGAAACAAAAGCTCCTACCGTTCCGAAACCTGAAAGATGGCTTGCTATAGCTGCATAATCATGCTTTATATCGGCATATAGAATAGTATGGTCAAAAAAAGCTTCATTCGATTGAATATTAGCTGTTCCTCCCGGGTTCCAGTACATTGCAGTGATTTCATCTGATATTGCAGTATATGCCCCACCCATTCCAATTGCTCTGGGTCCGACATTAAATTTAAGCACCTGTGCTGCAGTCGTACCGGTTTTTAAAGTTTGAGCAGATGAAAAAGCAGTAATCATTAAAGTTATGATTACAACAAAAAAATATTTATAGAATATTTTCATGAATATCTCCTGCTATTCGTTATTCGCTACTGGTTAAACATTAATTATTAACCGTATCCTTTAACGTCAATTAAAAATCTTTATTCGAATAATAAAAAGCTCAATCGTAATTATATCGTAAGCATTAAACTCATTTTATTAATGCAAATTTTATCAGCTTTTCACCTAAGTCAGGTGCATCTATATGAGCTAAATAAATACCATAGGCTACACTGAATCCGTCACGATTCAGAAGATTCCAATATTCTCTCCCGTTGTCAACTCCTTCATCATGTTCAAGAGTTGTAACAAGTTCACCGCTCAAAGTGAAAATACGGATTGTACATTTCCGCGGAAGATTTTCAAAATAGATCCTCCTTTCGCCACGATTCTGTTGCGGTAATTTATTATTAGGCTCAAGCACACTTGTCCCAACATATGGATTTGGAACAACATAAATATTATCCAAAAGTGAAGAACCGGCCTGCTCGTTTATTTTGCCGGCTTGAGTCTGCAAAGTGTACACATCCTGAGTATTAAACGGTCTTCTGGTAACTACTTTTAGGACATCTCCTTTACCGGGATAAGTAGAATCTCCCTCGGTAACCTGACTCAAAGTGATCTCCCATGTAAGGGTATCCGTATTGACACCAGTTGCACCCGGCTGAAAAAGTATAATCCCGTCACCTCTTGTATATGCAGAATCATTTTTTACTTTTTCATTTAGAAAAATCTTAATATTCAGCGGCACACCGGAGGTAACATCTTCTACTTTAAAATTTACCGGAACAGTGATAAAACCTTGGCCCGGAACATTTTTGATAGCTGTAAATTCATTTTGATCAGAAAAAGTCACTTCATAATCTGCAGGATAAAGTCTTTTTCTGGACGCCACCCCAATGCTGGCAAGCTGAACAGTAAAAGGAATTTGAAGATCTCCACCTATCCATCCGGAATTGTCAGAATCAAATTCGAGCACATCATTATCCGAGACCGTTAAATTTATTCCATCAAATACCGGGTTTGAATCTTCATTATGCAATGCCTGGCTTTGATAAACTGCGTAATTATCATATGTAATTGTAAATTCACCATTATTAGGCATTGAACTATTATCTGTTCTTTTAATTTTGCCCTGTGCAAAATCAATATCGTAATCAACATTATTCTTATAGATAGTCCCGTTTTTGTCTTTAACTTCGAGAGCCTGATCATTTATAATATTTTGATTTGAAAGCTTTGTAAATTTTGTATCAAAAAGGAAGAAAGATTCGGAAACAGATTTTTCTCCTCTAACCGAATAATTTTTAGCCTTTATGACTGTATCACCAACATTTAATTTATCACTAAAAGAGAGAGTATATTTCTCATCTTTCACTTTCAAATCATTAAGAATCTGAAAGTTGACTTTACCATTACCGATACCCGAGGTATGGAGAAAATCATTATTAGAAATTGCAGGTGTGTTATAACCTGCGGCTCTCGGACCGGGTATTACCATCACTGTATTATCGTCAAAAGTCATTTGAGAAGTGATCGGATCAACCGTTATTTTTTTTGTTGTTTCGGAGGGAGGAATACCTACTGAATCCCCGTGATCGAAAGCGACAACTGCATAATAATAGGTTTGTCCGTTTATTACATTGTTTGAATCAACATATGAATGAACCAGTCCTGTATTGTCGCCTAAGTAATATTGCAGACCTCTTCCATGGTATGGCACCGGATGATACCCTTTCCATTCATTGCTCAAATCCCATTTAGCTTCAATACCATTTGCATCTCTTAATGGCTCATAAAGAAAACTTGCAGCCCTTCCATCTGTTACATTCTGAATGTCGGCAAAATCAGGCCGTGTACTGCGATAAATAACGTAGCCTTCAAAGTCTTTCCCGGTAATAGGATCTACACTTTCTTCAGAAGAATTATCCCAATACAGAGTAACCTTTCTATCATCGGGAACGGCAGTTACTTTAGGTAAAGTCGGAGGCTTGAAGAAATTGTAATTTTTATTATAAATATCCTGGACTGTTTCGGCAGTTACCAGAAGATCATTAAGATTTTCACCGAAAAGGAAAGCCATAGAAATTCTTTTTGTTTCACCTTTTTTCAACGAAACATAACCTGAGCCGAAGACGAATACTATATCTGCATTCTGTTCAATGTCACTAAAATTTTGAGGTGTACACCTGTTCCAAATATCTTCATCATTTGCGATTTTCAAATCGGTATTCCATGTAGAACTATTAAAACTTGTCAAACCAATCTGGTCGGCTTCATCAAGATCCGTATATTCAAAATTAGGCTCACCTGGTGCCAAAGGATCTATCGAACCATCGGCTAACAGTTTACCTGATGTAGGAACACCGTCACCTTCACCCTGATCGCCTGTATTTGGAATCCCATCAATACCAACATCATCTGTTTCAGGATTCCAGTCATGATCATTATCTATACCGTCAAACTGGCTTTCGTCTATCATTCCGTCTCCATCATTGTCAATTCCATCATTCGGATTGCCGGGACTTTCAAGGAATTTACATCCCAGGTAGCCAAGGTCCTGTGCACCGCAATTCATATCATTATTCCAGAAATAAACCATACTTCTTGCATAAACAGGGATATTATCTACAGGATGCTCACCGTCAAAATTATACGGAGGGATAAAAAACCCATGATCGTTCTGGTTGCAGCCGCTGGTGTTACCGCCAACATCCGGGTCGCCGTATATACCAAAGAAGACAGAGTCAAGATCTTTATCACTAACATTTGTAATGGTCCATTGGAAAAAGATTGAATTGGCAGCCAACGAGTTCGACCATTGATAAGCTCTTCCCAAAACCTGAACACCAATTCCTGATCGTGCAGAGTCGCCTATAAATGGATAGTATTGAGAAGTCTGGTTTGTACTTCCAAATTCATTATTTTCTCGGTCATCCATACCCCAGAATACTTCAAGATCCGCATTATTCTGCCCCTGTTTCAAATAACCCGGCCAGACATACTCACCGAGAGTTGGATTATACCAGTTGGAAGGCCAGCTATCGGGTTTTCCATCACGGTTTGAGTCAAATGCCGGATTTGATGCCATTTTATCCTGATCAGGATCTGCAAAACCTGGTAATGGCTGCCACCAGTATTGATGATCTATCGCAGTATTCTCATCTCTCAAACCTGTATAACTAAAATCATATAAACCGTCAGAAATAATATGAAATTTTTTTGAAGGATTAAGAGCATTCGGTACTTCAGCTCCTACTATAGGACTAAACTGGAATATATATGGTGCATCATGCCAGACCAATGCTAATAACTCTCTTAAAGCATCTCCCGGCAGTCCCGGGCCTATTCCGCCATAATTCCATAATTCAACAGCTATATTGTTGCCGTTCATTATATAGCTTTTCCAATCCGATCTCTCTTCTACCGAAATTTTGGCCAGTTTATCTTCAACGGCAGAAAATTTATTAGTACCTGAACCGGACGAGTTAGTATTAACAGGATAAGTAGGATAAGTAGGATAAACACTGTTAAAGTAATTGATAACCGCCTGATGTTCCCTTTCTCTTTTCTGCTGAACAGATTTTTGCGGGAAAGAGCTTCCGGTTAAGAAAAAAATTAAAATGATAAATATTATACATTTATTTCTTGTGTCTTTAGAAAAATTTTGTTTCAGCATTGTATTTGCTCCAATAAAAATCGATCTATACTTTTTGAATTTAAAGTTTCTCCCTTTCCTGATGAAAAAGAATATTAAAACTCTAATGATATACCTAGTCTTACTTCCCGCGGTTCGGAATAATATTGCGGACGTACAAAATATTCGGTAGCCGAATGAACACCGGGTACAGTTTCGGCAAGCCTGTTTGTCTCCTGTGGTCCTCCCTTTGTTTCCTCAAGGTTATAAGTAGCCCTTCCCGTGTTATCGTAAACCGAGATTTCATTTAATTCATCGAAAAGATTGAATACTTTTGCAAATATTGTTACAACTGTACTCTGTATTTCAAAGGATTTTTCTATCAGGAGATCTACATTGGTTTTAATTGGTTTCCTGCCGCTGTTGGGATCGAGCAAAATCTGACTTTCAATAAGCTGCGGGGTATATGGTAAACCCGTATTTATTGAACCGACAACAGTAACATACCAATCTTTTTGACTGCCGAATGTAATAACTCCATTGAGTGTATGAGTTTGATCCCAGTTAAGCGGGACAGGTATCTTTTCACTCTGCCGCCCTGATGAAAGATCAAGAAAGAAAGATTCGGCTCCTACTTCGTTCCCTTCGGCAACCTGGAAAGTATAATCTATTGATGCACCAAAAAAATCATCCGGTAATTTTCTTTTGGTTAATGAAAATGTAATTCCTTTAATATTTCCGTAATCTTTATTTACATATTTATCATATGTTACACTTGTACTTATTCGAATCCTCTGTAATGCAAGAAGATCCCTTACATCTTTATAAAACCCAGTAACATTAAAAGCAAAAGTTTCCGATAGCTGCTGCTGCAGACCTATTTCATAGGTAACCGTTCTTTCGGGATTAAGATTAGCATTGCCGTATGTCGGTATCCCTCCGAAACTCTTGAATGTAGGATTTGTATATAAATAAGTAAACGGAGGAAGCTGATAAAAATGCCCGTAAGAAAAATGAATAATACCCTGATCAGTTATAGGGAAAGATATTCCGATCCTGGGACTAAATTCAATTTTCGAATCGGCATTCGTTAGATTATCTTTTGGTTTATTGTTATCGGGAGCATAAACCGAATGCGAATTAAAGTAATCAAACCGGATACCGGCATTAATTATCATACTTATGAACTCCATTTTATCCTGGAGATAAGCAGAATACTGAACAGGTTTTTTGGAATAAAGATCATGCACGCTTGATTCGGTTCCAAGTATTGTAGGAGTTAAATATTGTGTGGTATCGCGCTGAATAGTAAAATCTTCAAAATCCATTATGTCGTGTTTTGCTTGCACACCAAACTTCACTTCATGCTGATTGGTTATTTGACTTGTCATATCAAATTTTAATTCATAAGTATATGATCTTTGATATAACTGATAATTAAGAGTTCCCCCCGATACAAATGTATAAGGAGTAACTGTATTAGCCTTATAAGAGGGTTGATACCTTGGATCGGGATGAAGATCAGCAAGGCTCATCCCCGGATAGAAACTTACAGCATTACCGCTTTGATCAAGCAAGGGAAATAAATATCTTTTGAAATCATAAATGCTGTAAGAACCGAGCAGAGTATAAAAGGTGCTGCTGCTTAAAGCATGTCTTACCTCAAGTGAATTTACAAGACCCCATTCGTAACGGTAATAATTTGCATCGGGATTATATTTATAATCATGATAGTAAGTCTGGTAATCCGAGTTTGAATAAATAACGTCGTAATTGAGCTTAAGTGTTGAGAACGGTTTTACTGTAAATTTACCCGTAAGGTTATAGTCTTTTGAAGGGTTCATTGATACAAGTGAATTATCTCCTGTTTGAGCTATTCTTATATCATTTGGATTAGATATACTTCTGTAGACTGAATCGTATATAGTATGCTCTCTGCGCCCGTATAAATAGCCTTGATTGTTATTGTATCTACCCGATAAGAAAACGGTAAGATTATCATTAGTTAAAGGTACCGGACCTCCAAAAGTTCCTTCTACAACCTGATCCGTAACCGGATTAATTTTATTGATATTCAAAAATATATCTTCATGATTGCTAACATAATCCCCGGTATAATATGAGATACTTCCGGTATATTTACTCCCGCCTTCTTTAGTGACAGTATTTACAATTCCACTGAGTGCATTTCCATATTCCGCGTTGAATGTACCGCTTTCCACGGATAATTCCTTAACTGCGTTTGTTGAGATTTGAACGTTCCTTGTAGTACCTACAAATTCGCCTTCCGATCCTACATCGAAACTTGTCCTTGCAAAAAGATTGTTAACTGATATTCCGTTTACGTTATAGGAAATTTCCGTTGCTCTTCCTCCCCTGATATGTAATTCACCGTCGACACCTTCTGTGACGCCTGCTTGGAGAGTCAATATTTGATTAATAGTTTCAACAGGAAGAACATCTATTTGGGTATTATCGATAACTGTATGAGAAGAAGTTAAATCTTTCCTGACAAGAGGTTTTTCTGCTTGAATTACTACTGTTTCAAGACCGATTGCTTCAGAAGAAAGTTCAATATTTATATTTGTAGTAAAATCGCTTGAAACACTGACATTGGCAACAATTTTTTTCTGAAATCCTACACCTGAAAAAACCAGGTTGTAAGTTCCGGGTTCAACATTAATTATTATGTAGGTACCGTCAGCTCCCGTTGCAGCACCCTGAGTTGTACCTTCAATAATTACGTTAATGCCCAGCAACGGCTCGGATGATTGTGCGTCGGTAACTTTACCAGTTATTTTTCCGGTTCTACCTGCAAAAATATTATTGGATAAAAGTAATATTAACAGAAATTGAAATAGTATAAATATTTTTCTGTACATAATAACCTCGATACCTCAATAGTATTTAAAGAAATTACACAAAGGTGCAGTGTTAAAAAAGGTTAGTATATTCATACGTTTGAAAAGTTGTAAAATTAATCTATAAAATTATCTCCCATTTATTATAAGTAATGGAGCCGCATCAATCATAAGAGAGACGGGCTCCATTAATAAAAATATTATTTCAAGAGAAGCATTTTCTTGGACATAACCTGAGAACCGGCCTTCAATCTATATACATAAGTACCGCTGGCAAGATCCGATGCATTAAAGTCTACCTTATATACCCCTGCTTTCATTAATTGCCCTTCAATTAACGTCAAAACTTCCTGTCCTAATATATTATATACCCTCAATTCAACATCCATCTCTTTGGTTAAACCAAATTCAATTGTTGTTGAAGGATTGAAAGGATTAGGATAATTCTGATTAAGATAAAATTTATCCGGCAGTTGGTTATCTACCATTCTTACACTTACAGCAGTATGTTGTAAATCTAAAATGGCAGCATCTGCAGTTGTATCATTTGCGACACCTCTGGTATAACCCTGCGTATATATTACTTCATCCGCAGGATCACCATCGAGATTGCCAATAGCAACAACATCCAGTTCACCACCTTTATCATCCGGTGCGGGTACTAATAGTGAGTCAATAATTGATGATTTATAATTCGCAGGATCGCTAATATCTCCGCCTTGAAATTCAACCCGAAGCACCGCATTATTCGGAACACTTACAGGATTAGCATATGTACCGAAAACAAAATCCGGATTACCATCGTTATCAAGGTCTCCCATTGCTGCGCCAACTAAAATTTCGATGTTTATTGTAGTATCACTAATATCAAAAGTTTGAAGAGTATCTCCTGCTTGTTTTAACACGAATACCTTAGTAGGATTATCCCAACCTCCCAAAATTATTTCATCTGTTCCATCGTTATCCAGGTCGGCAGTTACTGAACCTTTAAAAGAGCCGTAATTTTCAGCAACATTTTCCAAAGGAGGTAATGATGTATAAGTACCATTATCATATTTAACCGGATAAACCGAACCGCTACCACTAAAAAGATATATGGTACTACCGATAATGTCAAAATCATACATGTTGCCTGTACCTACTAAATTTGCATCTCCCATACCGCTTGCTTCAAGTGTCCAGGTTTCAGAACCACCTCCCAAATCCGGGATATTGTCAACGGAAAGAACACCGTACTGTAGTGTATCCGCTCTTTCACAGAAAATTAATTCATCAGTCTGATCATTATCAATATCGTCAACTATGAACTTTATAGGTCTTAAGTTTATTCCATCTCCGGGAATGATATCTGTACTTGCGTTAGGTAGAAATCCTCCAAATCCGTCATCAACCCCCATATTATCACTGCCGTCACCTGCATATTCATATACTAATATTCTTGCTACATCCGGATAGGGACTGTAATTAACCGGTGCCCAATAAATTTCGGGTCTTCCATCCTTATCTAAATCTCCCCATGCTAATGCAGGCCAGGTGTTTTGTTTATCCAAAGGAGCTGTAGCGCTCCAAACAGAATCCCAGGAAGACGTAGATTCATTCCATTCAAATTTATAAATTCTCGGAATTAATTCACCGTCTCTGTCAATCATGTTTGTATTGCATGCATAAATTTCAGGCAACCCGTCACCATCAAAATCAACTCCGGCAATAATATTCCCGAATCCTCCTCCTCCGGATTCATATTTCAGAGTATGAATGGTGGATGCTCTCTCGAATATATCCTGAGCATTTAGTACAGCTAATGCTGAAAAGAAAAAGAATACAGTAGCAAGTTTAAGCATAACTCCTCCTTTATTATTTGAGTGGTATTTTTGAAAATAGGTTTTTATAAGTTAAAATATATTTTTTCTATATGCAATAGCTTATTTTAATTAGGAATTAGTGATTCGCAACTATTTTCAATTGAAATCTGAAAATTTAGCATAAACTGATTATTTTATAAATTGATTTTAATTAAACTGATTAATTTTGCAATTTATTATTGTTTTTAGAGAATTTTTTTGAATTTTTTAGAGTGTTTTTAATAAACTGTTTTTAACCTGGTATTTTAAACATTTTATTATTATCAGATTTAAATATGAAAAATTATTTAGTTAGAACAACAATTATATGGATACTTACAGCGGTCTTATTTTTATCCTTAAGTAGCTGTAAAGAAGTACCGCCGCATGAAACAGGTAATTTTAAAGAACCGGATTTAGTTGAACTGACTAAACTGGATACAACTTTTCACCTTGATATAAGATATGCAACCAGTAATAATTTTCTGGGCAGACCTGTTTATGAAGAAGCCCGGGCATTCCTGCAGCGGCCCGCTGCAGAAGCACTACTAAAGGTGAATAATGAACTAAAACCATATGGATATGCTCTTGTTATATTCGATGGGTATCGTCCCTGGAGTGTAACTAAAACATTTTGGGATATGACTCCGGAGGATAAAAAAGAATTTGTAGCTGATCCGAAGGTTGGTTCAAGGCATAACAGAGGATGTGCTGTTGATTTAAGCTTGTATGAAATTGCTTCAGGAAAAGAAGTTGAAATGCCCAGTGAATATGATGAAATGAGCCAAAGATCTTATGCTGATTATAATGGTGGTACTGAAAAGCAAAGGAATTTAAGAGATTTGCTTAGAAATAAAATGGAAGATAATGGTTTTAAAGTATTGGATGTTGAATGGTGGCACTTTGATTATAAAGATTGGAAATCTTATCGAATAGAAAATATTCCATTTAATGATATTAGATAATAAGATGATAGGATTAACAGCATTATTTATTAAGTTGAAGATCCCGTTACATCTTTAAATTAATAAGGAACTTTATGCCGGTTATAGGGATAGATTTAGGAGGGACAAAATTAGCCGGAGCGGTTTTTAATGATGACGGTGAAATATTATTTAAAGAAACTCTTCCTTTGGAAAAAAGAAAAGGAAAGGAGGTAGGAAATTTACTAAAACTTTTGATTGGAAATTTTTTAACAAAAGATTTAGAAATAATTGCAATAGGTGTATGCGTACCGGGAATCAGCTATTTGAAAACCGGAAAAGTTTGGGCACCGAATATTCCAGGGTGGAATGCATATCCTCTTATGGAAGAATTAAAATCTGAAATTAATAATGATAAAATAAATGTTAACATTGAAAGTGATCGATCCTGCTATATTCTCGGTGAGGTTTGGCAGGGTGCAGCAAAAGGGTGCAATAATGCTATTTTTTTAGCAGTAGGTACAGGAATTGGAGCAGGAATATTAATAGACGGCAAAATTATTCACGGATCAAATGATATTGCTGGCGCAATCGGTTGGTTTGCATTGGACAGACCTTACTTAGATAAATACAAATCCTGCGGTTGTTTCGAATACCATGCATCCGGTGAAGGATTGGTAAAAGTAACAAAGGAATTCCTGAGTAAGGATAAAAATTATAAAGGGAAATTAAAAGAAAAAAATATTGATAAATTAAATACACGGGATATCTTCGATGTAATTAAAGAAAAAGATCCGATAGCAGAGAAGGTTCTAATGCAGGCAATTGAATTCTGGGGAATGACAGTTGCCAATCTTGTAAGTCTTTTTAATCCGGAAAAAATAATTTTTGGCGGGGGTGTATTTGGACCAGCCCTGAGCTTCTTAGATGAAATTATGAAGGAGGCTAAAAAATGGTCACAACCGATAAGCATAACTCAGGTTAAACTTGAAAGTTCTAAACTAGGAGGGAATGCCGGTTTGTATGGCGCAGGTTATTTAGCTTTACAATCTTTAACAAATAATTAAAGCAAAATTAGAATGTATAATAAGAAATTTGTGTTCAGTGCTGCCTGCCTTGGAATGCTTTTATTTGGGATCGTACTAATTTCCCTAGGTTCAATACTCCCTACCATTACAACAAAGTTTGGACTGAATGAATTATCAATCGGCACACTTGCTTCGATATTACCCTTAGGGATACTTGCTGGTTCACTGGTTTTTGGTCCTATAGTCGATCGTTATGGTTATAAAAATTTATTAATTATTTGCTCACTTTTGGTTTTTACCGGTTTAGAAGGAATTGCTTTTGCAGAATCATTCTTTATTCTACAAATATCGATACTATTTATTGGCTTTGGGGGGGGAGTGATAAACGGCGGGACCAATGCACTCGTCGCCGATATCAGCACAGCTGAAAAGGGCGCAAGTTTAAGTTACCTCGGTGTATTCTTCGGAATCGGGGCTCTTGGGATGCCGGCTATACTGGGTCTATTATCAGAATCATTTTCACAATCAAATATTATTTCCGGAATTGGATTCTTCGTCTTAATTCCTATCATCTTTTTCATCATTATAAAATTTCCTGTTCCCAAACAACTGCAGGGATTTCCAATAAAAGAGGGATTAAGCCTAATCAAAGAATCGGTTTTGTTATTGTTCGGTTTTATCCTTTTTTTCGAAAGCGGAATGGAAGGAGTTATAAATAACTGGACAACTACCTATCTGATAAAAGAATTAAATGTTAATCCTGAAAATGCATTGTTTGCTCTTTCCTGTTTTGTGGCAGGAATGACAATAACCAGATTATTGCTGGGTTCAATATTAAAGAAATTACCATCGTATGTTGTAATGTTTATTTGTCTTGGAATTGCTTTTATCGGAATAATGATACTAATTTATACTTCATCTTATGCAGTTGCAATTTCAGGATTGATATTATTGGGTATTGGTCTTGCAGCAGGATTCCCGCTCACCTTAGGATATGTTGGGGATATTTATTCAAACTTATCAGGTACAGCTTTCAGTATTGTTCTCGCAATCTCTTTGATTGGAAATATGCTGGTGAATTATCTCGTCGGATTAGTAGCACATACATATGGAATAAAGCAATTTACAACATTGTTTATAATATGCATTGTTTTTATGTCAATTCTTCTTTCAGTAGTTATAATCCGCCTCAAGCGGATAGTAAATCAAAAAAATATTAAAATAGGGAGTTTATAATGCTTGCAAAACAGTGGCTGAAAAATGCACGCAATGTAATGGACAAAATAGAAGAAACACAATTGAATAATATTAATAACGCTGCTATTTTAATGGCAGATGCAATAGAATCAGGGCATTGGGTACACACTTTTGGGTGCGGACATGCAACTTTGCCTATAGAAGAAATGTACCCCCGCATCGGCGGCTTTGTAGGATTTCACCCAATGATCGAACTCCCTTTAACATTTTTTACCAATATTGTAGGTGGAATGAATGTACATGAATTTGTTTTTCTGGAAAGAGTTGAAGGTTATGGTCTTGAAATTATGAAGGGTTACAATTTTAATCCTAAAGACGTAATGTGGCTCTTCTCTCATTCGGGAATTAATAATGTTAATATTGACATTGCTCTTGAATCAAAAAAGCGGGGAATGAAAGTGATTGTATTTGGTTCGGCCAAAGCAGCAAAAGGTAAAAAGACAAGGCATTCTTCGGGCAAAACGATTTTTGATATTGCTGACATTGTTGTCGATTCATGTGCACCGATTGAAGATGCATCGGTTCCTTTAAAAAATCATAAAGATAAGATAGGCCCGGTTTCAACAATTGCATTTGTAACTGCTGTATGGATGACAATAACCACAATTGCGGAAATTTTAGCGGAACGGGGTGAAAAACTTTATATTCATCCTTCACATAATGCAGGAGACGAAACCGCAAAAGATAGACTGACAGAAGCCCTCGACGAATATAAAAAAAGAATTGTAGGAGTATAATGCAAAGAAATTCTTTAATCATAAAAAATTGCAGATTATACAACAATGTAGATAGTTCTCAAAGGTATGATATATTAATCAAAGACTCTGTAATATCTGAGGTTCGTATTCATTCTTTAGACGATGAGCAGAAATATTCAGGCAATATAATTGATGCCGGGCAAAGAATTGCGGCACCCGGATTAATTGATATTCATATCCAGGGAGCCGGTGGAGCCGACATTCTCGATGGAACCGATGAAGCTGTTTTAAATATGTCAAAAACTCTTGCACGAACAGGGACAACATCATTTCTCGGTACTACAGTAGTTAAACCTTTCGAAAATAATAAGCATTTAAGATTAGCTAAAAAGTATGTAGGAAAGAAAATTGATGGGGCAACCTTGTTGGGTTTCCATCTCGAAGGACCTTTTATAAATCCTGAAAAGAAGGGTGGAATAAATCCTGAAGGTATCTATCCATCTTCATCAGAAGCTTTTAAAGAGATAGAAGATATTATTGGCGATACTTTAAAGATAATGACAATCGCACCCGAACTACCGGGGAATCTGGATATTATAAAATATATTAAGGATAATGGGGTGATCCCGGCTTTTGCTCATTCAAATGCTACATATGAAGAAACAAAAAAAGGATTTGAAGCAGGGATCAATCATATTACCCATATTTTTAATGCTATGCCCGGATTTCACCATAGAAATGCGACAGCTTTGAATGCCATTTTTGAAAACGATGAAGTTTCGGCGCAGATAATCAGCGACGGGCATCATCTTCATTCAAGCACAGTTAAAATGGTTCAAAAAATTTTAGGTTCAAAAAGATGTATATGCATCACGGACGGTGTTCAGGGGATCGGGCTCCCTGAAGGCAGATATGTTTACAATGGCAGAGATTATGAGACAATGAACGGTGCAGCAAGATATTTAGATGGGACTTTGATTGGATCAACTACAAGTCTGTTGAAAATAGTATTGAAATTTATGGAATTTACGGGCTGTTCTTTCGAAGAAGCCATTGATTCAGGAAGTAAAAATCCGGCTAAACTTTTGGGATTAAATAAAGGAGAAATTGCTGAGGGAAAAGATGCAGATTTAATTATAATGAATAATGACCATTCTCTTTTTTCCACTATTGTCAGTAGTAAAATTGTTTACAAAGAATAAAAGAAAATCACAGGGATTTCACTAGTTATTAAATTGAATATTGTTTCTGTCTGGTATTAATAGAATCCAAGTTGCAGGTGTTTGATTTTTCCTATTTTAATAAAATCATTTTTCTGGAAGCAGAATATTTTTCCGTTACTATTCTGTAAATATATATATTACTTGGAAGATCTTTCCCTGTTTCATTGACAGCTGAAAAAGTAACTTCATACATCCCCTTATTTTTATACTCATTAACCAGAATTTCAACTTCCTGACCAAGGACATTATAAACTTTCAATGAAACAAAACATGCTTCAGGTAAACTGTACCTGATAGTAGTTGAAGGATTAAAAGGATTAGGAAAATTTTGAGACAGATTATATTCGGTTGGAATTCCATTTTCATTTTCAACCGAAAGTACTTCCATAGTTTGAAATCCATTTACAGAAGACCATCTGCTAAGTCCATATTGATTCTCTCCCGCAACGCGCCAAAAATAATATGCAAGCGAATTAAGATTTTCTATACTAATCAAAGTATCTGTAATACCGGAAGAATCAATAAGGAGTGTTTGATTATTAAAAGATGCACTATATGAAAGCTGAAATCTGTAGCGTTCAGCTTTAAATGATTTTGTCCAACTCAAAACCGGATTTATCGAAACATTAAGAGAAGAATCAGCCGGGAATAATAATACCGGAGCTACAGGAAAACCTGTAGTAAAATTATGAACTTGAGAAAAATCACTTTCACCCGCAATATTAGTTGCTCTAACTCTCCAATAATACCTGGTCTGTCCTTCCATTCCGGAAACTAATTTTACACTATCGGTTAAATTATCGAAATTAATGAGTAAGTTTGAATTAAATATTGAATCTGAGCTCACCTGCAGTTGATAAAATGAAGCTCTCTCCGCATAAAACCATTTGAAATCAACAGTATCTGTAATATTTATTTCATCATTAAAAGGCATTGATAATAATGGACTTGCAGGAGCAGTAACTTCTACAACATTGGTTGGAAGGCTTTCATTATAATTTCTATCAAGTGCAGTTATTGAAAAATAATAAGGTGCAGTAATATAGGGAGATGAAGGGAAACTTTCTCTTTCTCCTTCAATAGACAAGATATTTTCCGCTTTATCATAATCACTTTGCGGAGGTGTAAGAGTATTCACATGATATATTACATACCTGTTTGCCGAATCCCCGTCAATTGCAATATTAGGTAAATCCCATTTTAATCCTGCTCTTCCTGTGGAAACAATTCTTCCGAACTCTAAATTTAAAGGAGGATTCGGTTTAATTGTATCTTTCCAGTTCATTTCCGGAAGTAACGCCGGATACCTGAAAAGATCATTTTTTAATGAATCCGTAAAACCTTTTTTATTATCCAAAATCCCAACTAATGTTCTAAAGAAAACACTGCCCCGGGTATATTGATTACTTCTGTTTGCCCTCACCTGGTTGAGTAACTCACTTGCAGACCAGTTTTGTGCATCACCAATATGATAAGCTGCGAGTCCGGGATAAAGATGCCTGTTATACATTCCTGCTGAATCCGCCCACCAGGGCATCAATTTTCCATAATCCTGAGAACCACCAAATTTCCAGTAGAGCTGCGGCGTTAAATAATCAATTATATGCCGGTGCAACCAGGCAATGGGATCTGCGTACAATATGTTATACGCATCAAACCCTATTACACCAGGAGGAACACCGTTTTTCCAGATTCCAAATGGAGAAATCCCAAATTTCACATAAGGCTTAACTTTCTGAATACTATCATATACTTCTTTCACAAAAATATTTACATTGTCACGACGCCAATCGCCCCTATTTGTAAAACCTCTGCTATAATTAGCAAATGTCGTATCATCTTCATTTGTGATTCCCTCATAAGGGTAAAAATAATCGTCAAAATGAACACCGTCAATATCATATCTTCTAACAACATCCATAATAACTTTTGTTACATAATCTCTAACCATTGGTAATCCAGGGTCTAATATTTTTAGATTTCCAAATTGCAAAATCCAGTCAGGATGTTGTTTTGAAACATGCTGAGAAGAAATAACATAACTCCCAACACTTCTTACTGCACGGTATGGATTGAACCATGCATGTATTTCCAAACCTCTTTTATGTGCTGCTTCCACTGCAAATTTAAGAGGATCATAAAAGGGATTTGGAGCTTTACCTTGTAGTCCTGTTAACCAATATGACCATGGTTCAAAATTTGATTTATACATTGCATCACATTCAGATCTTATCTGAAAGATAACAGCATTAAAACCTATTTCTTTTAATCTATCTAGTATACTTATTAATTCTTGTTTTTGTTGATCTGTACTAAGTAAGGGAGATGACGGCCAATCTAAGTTAACTACCGTTGCAATCCATACACCCCGGAATTCTCTTTTGGGATGATTTGACTGTGCTGGTAATGTTGTTTGGAAGATCAAAAGAAATAAAACTAACTTTTTAAATTTTTTAATCATGCTTAATCTAAATTAAACAAAAAAAAGCCGGACATATTTCAGTCCGGCTATAATGAAAATGAAGGTCGATTACTTCAAAAGAACCATTTTCTTAGAAATCTGGACATCTCCTGCAGTTAAATGATAAATATAAGTACCTGAAGCCAGATTAGATGCATTAAAGCTTACCGAGAAATTACCGGTGCCTAATTCTTTGTTAACCAATGTAGCTACTTCACGCCCTAAAACATCGTATACTTTTAAAGTCACCAAACCCGGCTTTGCAATCGAAAATTTAATTTCGGTTGTTGGATTGAATGGATTAGGATAATTTTGCAGCAACTTAAATGCTGATGGAGCAGCAGTACCCTTGTCTTCTTTAACATCGGTTACCCAGGTTTCCCATTCTGCTTTTTTACTTGGGAACCAATTTAAATCGCCAAGCGGGAAACCACCGGTCGAAGCGGTCTGTAAGTTTGTATTTGCATAAGCTAAATCTTCCGGCAATGGCCATGCCGGGGGATAAGTTAATTTGTATGTCCATCTGCTTGTAGAAATATTATCAATTAATATTTCATGAAGCTTCCCAATTAAGGAATCAACAAGATCTACAGCATCTGCATCATTGAATTGCGGGTCTGCATTATAAGTTGTTGCATTATCGACATTAATCATTGGTGCTTGTTCCGGAAGCCTGTTTGTAAGAATATCTTGTGTATAGCCATTCATCCATCTTGGTTGCGCAATTTTGTTTACCATTGGCTCTTGTCCACCAGGGTAAAGTACATTAACAACATATTGTACAGTATCGTTATAGGTATTAATAAAGTTCGTTAACTTATCCGGATAAAAATAATCATTATGGTTAACTTCGAGTACCCGGTTTTGTTCACTTAACATATCGGCAGTTACTCTATGATTATTATTAATTATAAAAGAAATTCCTGGCATAATAAGAGTTGTATCACGGAAAGCAACTGTATCAGCAACATTAATTACTATAATACCGCTTGAGACTGTATCGGGACGCGGAAAGAACCAATCTCCGTAAACAGCAGGTTTATATCCCATAGCAGCAAAAGCAGAGTAGACTATATTGTTGGTAATATGTACATTTGTATTATATGCACAAAGGAATGTATTACCTATACCATACATTATAGTGTTATGATCAAAGAGAGCATAATTTACATAGCCACTGACTCCAAAAACATAGCTTCCGCATGCTAAAAATGTGTTGTTGATAAATTTAACTGTATCTAAAGGATATGTGTTTCCTACTGTTTTAAAAGCTTGACCGTATAGCCATGAACCACCGGGAAATATCAAATTGCGGAACTTGCTATCCTGGACATCAATTTTACTCCATGCACCACCTTCCCAAACCTGTATACCTCTTGCTCCGTATCCATCAAAAACACATCTTCTTACCTTTAGTGACATCGCACTATCATAGACAGAAATACCGGAATTTAATGCGTTACTTATGTCTCCATCCTGCCTGATTCCCAAAAAATAAATATCATCGAATTCGTCTTTAGAGGTAGCTCCATATAGATTGAAATAGTGGCTAATAGAAGAGTTATCTGGTAGAATTTTAGCTGCCAGCACCGGTGGTCTGCCATCTCCATCCGTCGCTATCATTTTAAATGAACCATTAATAGAAATTGTTGCGTCCATTTGATAAATAAGACCCCTCTGTAAACGATAAACCCGGTTTGGATTTTTAATAACTCCCCCCTGAAGTGTATCCCCATTGATTACATTACTGATGTTTGCAGCATCAGCCACTCCTATATCCAGAGTATCAGTATTCTGCGCAAAAGTAGTATTAGGCCTCATCAATAGAAAGGCTAAGCCCATTAGTAACAAGGTAAAGTACTTTTTCATATGGTCACTCCTTTATTTTGGTTTAGAAATAAATTAATTGATACATTGAAATTAGAATTTAATTCGTACTCCTACATCTCCGGTCATTCCATAACGTTGTGTTCCAGCTGGGAATGCTGTTTTTTCATTCAGATCAACATCATTCTCACCGGTAATATTATTCAAATTGAAATAGACCTGGATTCCATACCATGGGAGGTCTTGCTTAACAGATAAGTCTAGGCGCAGGTACTTATCGGAATGAACTCTTTCCTGTAGCCAGAAGCTTGGGGTTTTAAAAACATTGTCTTGATAAAAGATTGAAAACCTGCTTGAAAATCCCTTATAATCATAACCGGTAGAAATATTAAATATATCATTCGGTTGATTTAATAAACGGGATGTGTAAAAAGTATCAACATATACGTATTTTTCTGTCCCGGTGTATGGATCGTAACCTAAAGATACTCTTTCAGTTCTAGGATATTTAGCGTCGGAAAATATATGTGTATAATTGACATTAAGTACAATACCGGATAATGGCTGGGGCAGGTACCAAAAATGAGTCTGCCAGTCAACTTCTACACCATAAAGATTGATTGTATTAGGGTTATTGATGTAAGTATCAAATTCGCGTCCTGCCAAATAATTAACAGGGAATTCCGGAAATTCCTGACTCATTTTCTCTTTAGTGGGAAATGTAGCACCCGTAGCAAAAATCAGATCTTTAATATTTTTATTAAATCCATCAACAGTGAATAATCCAATTTCATTATTGTAAACAGATAAAGCCAGATCATAATTTTCAGAGCGGGCAGGTTTTAATCTGAAGTTATTATAAGAAATTGAACTTTCTCCTATAAGGTAGTTAGGTGTTATTTCACTAAATGCCGGATAATTTAATGTATTTGTATAAGCAAAATGTATTTGCAACCAGGAAAGCGGTCTGTATTTTATATGAGCCATCGGCAGGAGATAACCATGTGAAAGCTTTTCTGAAGATGTTGTATATTGGAGCCTGCCTGCTATCAATGCAATGCCCCTTATCCCATTATAATTAGTTGTTAAATTTTGATATCGGACTCCGGGAATGATAGTAATGTCAGATCCAATGTTCGTAACAAACATAGCATAAGCAGCATCTTTAATTTCATCACCCGAATAATCATGTGCTTTTGAAGAAGCTACCTGGTATTTAAAACCGACTTGTGCAGGATTAGTACCTGCATGTGCTCTTGCAATATCTCCGGCTTTTAAGATTAGATCGATGTTTGCCGGTGTCCCTAATTTATAATCGCCATTTAAAAAGCTGCCGTAATCATAACTATTATCCAGGAAATCATCATATGCCAGTGTTTTTAATGCACCGCCGCCGCCGCCCAGCGGCATAGTTTTTACATTTAACTCATTCGCCATAGCCAATACTACAGTTTGACCGTCATCATACATACTTCCATACCAATAATCATAATTATAAGAACGTTTACGATATTGATACATTCCTCCGAACTTCAAAAAACCGGTAATTAAATGGGAAAATGTAACATCGGTTTTTAAATCGAGAGAACCTGTATAAGCTCTGTCGTTTGAAAAACTATTTGCGAAAGTTATAGTTTGTAAAAATGCTGCCGAAGGATTATGAATTACATGTGCTGATAATGCCTGCGGAGTCAATTTCCTTAATTGAGGAACATCTCCAGGATTAACAGCACCGGGTTGCAAAAACGAAAAATTTGTTGTTCCCGGGGTTTCTCTTTGAGAATAAGAATGAGAAAATTTTATATCAGCATCGAATATTGAAACTTTTTGTTTGATATTCAGAAGATTACTAAAAGTAGTTAGTTTATAAGGTGAATTACTTACCCCATGAGTAAGCCATCCATTATCAGATGGATATTCTTCTGTTCTGTTTATAACTTTTGTATCACTGATACTCAAAAAATTCATAAAGCCGATTGAACCACCGCTATGTTCATAATCAAGAGTCACCGTACCACCATATCTGTTTCGGGTTCTTACTACATCAGTTAAGCTCATAGTGTTCAATACCGGCAATCCCAGATCACCTTTAGATTTATCTTCAAGCACATAATCTACATTTAATTCATTTGCACTTAAGTCTCTTTCTTCAACATTAGCTTGAACAAAAACACCTAATCTTTCATTTAAAAAACGTTCCTCTGCTGAGCCAACAAATTTGTAGTTTTTGTAAGAGTTTTTTAATTTATTATAACTGCCCTGGCTGATGATTTCAAATTTTGGAATTACAAAACCTTTTGCAGCTTTTCGCATACCAAAATTTACAACCCCGCCTAATACAGCAGCGTCCATATCGGGAGTTATAGCTTTGATAACTTCAATACTTCCCAGCATGTTAGAAGAAATCATGCTCAAATCGGTTGCTCTATCATTAGTAGTTGATCTGGAACCACCATTTACAGCATCTATAGGATCTGAATCCACATTACCGTTAAGTTCTACTCCATCTATAGTAACTTGGTTATATTGAGGTGATAAACCTCTAACAACTACCTGTGAACCTTCGCCTCCAGTCCTAATTAAGGAAATACCAGGCAGTCTGCTTACAGATTCGGCGGCATTTGCATCCGGCAGTTCCTCTATTCTGGCAGAAGATACAACATTCTTAACAGAAAGGGAATTTAATTGTTCATTTATTGCATGCTGTTGACCAATAGCTTGCGCTGTAATTACTACTGTTTCTCCTTCCAGACTTTCAGGCTCCATTAGAAAATTTAATTCAACAGTTTTGTTCCTTACAATTTCAACAGTTTCCTCTATTTTTTTGTAACCTATATATGATACTCTAATAGTATATTTTCCTTCGGGAATATTTCTGATACTAAAAGTACCATCTACTTTTGCTGAGGTACCAAAACCTGTTGATACTAGTAAAATGTTGGAATAAGGGAGTGGTTCACCGGTCTGAGAGTCTGTAACTTTCCCCGAAATATTACCTGACTGCCCGAAGGTCATGTTTGTTAAAAATATTGTGGAAATAAAAAATAATTGATAAAACTTTTTAGTTAGTTTTTGCACTGAAATACTCCTTATATAAATTATTCAAAGTAACCATGACTATTTTTGATAGTCTTTAGTTCTTTCATTAATAATTTTTGTTTTTTACAAAAAATTCTCCGAACCACATTTAAATAATTATATAAATAAAAAGGAAGGTGGTAACGATTATTTCATAAACATCCTTTAAAAAAAGACAGAATAATAATTTCATCTAGGAAAAATAAATATATAGTAAAATTATTAATGAGTCTTGATGTATAATTTTATTTTTGTAATAGAAAAAAAGTAAATAAAATTATTTATTTTATCAATAAACAAATAAATTCTCATTTATTACTAAGTCTATAAATTTATCTCATCAAATGCAATAAAAATTTTATCAATTTTTTGTAAACATCACCAAACATTTATTGCTTTTTAACCGATTTTTCTTTTGTCTTGCCATAATTTCAAGAGTTCTTAGTCTTTCTTTATATAAATTGAACTTATTCAGTATTATGATTTAAATTTATGATTTAGAATATCTTACCATTTTTGACGATAATAAATTGATTCATAAATATTTGCTATTCGATAATTCCTGATAATTGCAAACAAATAGCATAGTCTTCACCATAAATAGCATTTAGTATCTTATTTTTCTTAATAAATGAGTACGGAGTACCTAAACCATTAATCCTTAATGGATTATTTCTACCCTTTTCGGCATTCACTCTCAATGCTCTATAATCCATAACAGTTTCTCTTTATTTTGCATATTTCCTTATGTAATTACAATGCATAATTAGTATATAAAATAGTGCGTTTTTTAAATTTTTTATATCTTTTATTCAATGAAGAAATTTCATATTTTATATTTTAACTTTTCCCTTAAGGGATTCCTTTGTAAATATTGTTAATTATTTATTCGTATAAGCACATGAATGTTTTTATCATTCTGCAATGAAGGGAAATCAAAATACTGCAAATTATAAATCTTAAGATTTTCCAACTCGTTCATAATGATAATTTTAGGTAATATGAATTATTTATTTCATAAATTGATTTATCAAAAAAAAAGAATTAATATGAAAAGGATAACTTACGAGAATTTGCTTTTTATCATCACACTAGTAATTCCATTTCTTTTTATTTCTGCAAAAGCTCAATCACAGCCTGAAAAATTGATCGGGAACACCGATAAAGATTTTATGGCTCCTGTCTGGTCTCCTGACGGCTCAACGATTGCTTTCACATCTGCTAACTATAAAGGTATATGGATAATTAACATTCAAAATAAAACTGTTAAACAAATTACTGATGAAACTGCTGCAGGCTTTGGATTTAAATGGTCCGATGATTCGCAGACAATTCTCACAAGAGTTGCGAAATACGAGGGTATCCGTCGTTATAATGCCATAAAAACGTTTAATGTCCAAACGGGCCAATCCAATTTACTTACAGATTATAGAACAATGATGCCTGGCTTACCGGCATTTACACCGGGAAATGAGAAAGTGTTCATGTATGGAAGGAACAACCTTGAAATATTTAACTCGAAAATTGAAGCAAAATTAAATAAAAAATCTAGCATGTCTTCAAAAATTGTTTATTTAAGAGATGACAAAATTGCAGTTGAAGATTTAGTTACGCATCAATTAAAAACATATGAACCGGTAAAGGATGAGCGGGTAATGAATCTCCAGGTGTCGCCGGATGGAAATAAAGCAGCTTTTGAAATCTATGGCGGTGATATGTATATAATGAATATTGATGGATCCGGTTTATTGGATCTCGGGAAGGGTTACAGACCAAAATGGTCACCTGATAACCAACATATTGTGTATATGATAACAAAAGATGACGGTCACCAGATTTTATCATCTGATATCTTTACAATAAAAATTGATGGCACAAAGAAAACAAATCTAACAAACACAAATGATAAATTTGAAATGAATCCGGACTGGTCGCCGGATGGAAAGAAAATTGCATATGATATTGTTAATGAAGGAGCAATCTATATTATGAATGCCCCTTAAGACGGAAAATGTAACGATGACGGATGATAATTGCTTGTCCTTCAAAAATGAAATGAAGCCAGGATTAATGATTAACTATTCCAGGAAGTAATTAATGAAAATTTTATACAGAATATTATTTATACCGGTTTTATTTTTTCTATCATCCAACAATTTAATCTCACAGGTAAAAGGGTTGTCGGGCTGGAATATTTTTCTTGACCCGGGGCATAGCCAGAATGAAAACGTCGGTATATTTGGATATTCGGAAGCAAAGAAAGTTTTGCAGGTTGGCCTGAATCTTCGCCAGCTTCTCTTAAGTAATACTGATATAGATACTGTTTATATAAGTAGAACTAACGAACAGGAGGAAGTTTCTTTATCGCAGCGAACTGATTATGCAAATTCTGTAGGTGCCGCATGGTATCATTCTATTCACAGTGACGCAACAGCCGCATCAGAAACAAGCCAAAACAGTACCCTTCTGCTTTGGGGACAATATGAAAACGGGCAGGAAAAGATTCCTAATGGGGGAAAAGCGATGAGTGATGTAATTGTTCCGATTCTTACTGCGGGATATCGGACAACAACAAGAGGTTCCTGGGGAGATCACGATTTTTACGGAACATGTCCAAGCAGCAGGCCTTGTCCATATCTCTATATTAACTATTATACTAATATGCCTTCCGAATTAAGCGAAGCGGGTTTTCATACAAACCGGATACAAAACCAGCTTAATATGAACGCAAAATGGAAACGCCTCGAAGCTTATACATTATACTGGTCTATTCTAAAGTTTTTTAATATAGACAGACCACCTGTTGGAATTACAACCGGGACAGTTTCCGATTCAGAATCCGGGATACCTATAAATGGTGCCGTAATCTCCTTAAACGGACAATCTGATACAACCGATACATATGAATCACTATTTCATTTATACTCAAGCGATCCTGATCAACTGCATAACGGTTTTTATTTTTTTGAAGATCTCCCCGCAGACACTTTACCTATTTCTGTTACAGCAGATGGATATGAACCATACACAGGTAAAGTTTCCTTAGTTGATACTTTCTTTACTTTTAAAGATATCAAGATGATCTCAAATGTCCCTCCATATATTACTTCGATTTCCCCGGAACAAAATGACAGTATTTATCCGGGATATGATAGTATTGAAATTATTTTCAGCAGACCAATGAATAAAGCTTCAGTAGAATCAACCTTGGTAATTTCACCTCTCGAAAAACTTAATTTTACCTGGTCTGACGGTGATAAGAAATTAGCAATTAAGACCGACAGCCTTAGTTTTAATGCAAGTTACCAACTGAGAATTCCCGGAACCGCAAAAGATAAATATAATCATCCTTTTGACGGCGATGGAAACGGCACCGGAGGAGATGATTTCTTATTGAACTTTAAAACAAAGGCGCTGGATTTCTCACCTCCCAGTGTTGTAGATAATTATCCATCTGAAAATATGACAGATGTAGAATCACAGCCCATTATTAATCTAAGCTTCAATGAAGAAGTTAATGCCGCAACGTTATCGGGTAAGATTAAATTAATTAGGAATTTAAATCAATCGATTGTACCAGTAATATTTAACCAATACCTTGTTGATGAAAGAAGCGTGGTTAATTTGTTTCCTGCTTCCGCGCTGGCTTTCAATGAAAATTATACTGTAATGCTTGATGCAGGCTATGAAGATAATTATGGTAATAAGGCGACAAATGAAAACTCATACACATTTAAAGTCGGAAGTGAAGAATTCACAATAGTAAAAACATTGGATAATTTTGAAAACGGAATCGGTAATTGGCTGGCACCGCAGCAAAGCGATAGTACAAAAGGAATTATTTCTGAAGCAACCGGTATTTCAAGTACATCTAATTATTCTAACCATATAATCGGCGGTTCCAAATCTATGAAGCTCTCATATGAGTGGGACACAACTGCATCAAACTGGCTCATAAATGAGCATTATTCTCCAACCGCAGCAAGTTTTAATAGCAGCAATATTTTACAAATATATTTATTTGGAGACGGAACCGGCAACAAATTCAGGTTTACTGTAAAAGATAATTCAAATACTATTGAAGTTAGTCCATGGTATACAATAAATTGGATTGGCTGGAAATTAATTAACTGGGATATGACTGCCGATGGCACGGGTTCATGGATTGGTGATGGAGTTTTAGACAATCCGCTGACTTTTGATGGATTCCAATTGACTTTTGTGCCCGGTCATAAAATATCAGGTGAATTATATTTTGATGATTTTAGAGTTGTGAATAAATTATCAGTGGGTGTAAAAGACGAAAAAAATTCCAGCATACCATCTTTTTATACATTGGGGCAAAATTTTCCGAATCCGTTTAACCCGACTACACAAATTAAATTTGGAATTCCTCAGTCAGGATTTGTTAAGTTGGAAGTATATAATCTTCTTGGACAAAAAATCTCAACTTTAGTTAATGAGGAAAGGAACTCAGGTTATCATTCAATTAATTTTGATGCAAAAGATTTTTCAAGCGGAATTTATATTTATACATTATCGGTAAATAATTTTAAAACCAGCAGGAAAATGATATTGCTGAAATAAAGATATAAAATAGCTTTAGATTACCTGTTATTAATATAAATCTATTGAGATCTTTGTTAATCTTTTTTACCAAATATTTTTATAACAAACTCTATTTATTCAGGATTAAAACTAATTTATTATCATAATTTATAATTTACCCATATCGGACTGCTCCATGCCATTTCTCCATTATCTTGAATAACTCTTAGATAATACCAATGCTTTCCCGGTGATAAATTTTCATCTGTATATTCAGTTCGTATTCCACGTCCTTCGTATAAATCTTTACCGAGATATAATAAATTCTCATTATCTCTTACAAGTATTACATATGAAATTTTTGATGAACCCAAAACTTCAAAATTAATTTTTGGGGGTTTATCCGTATTAATTTCCTCTCCCATCCACTTCTCGTTAATTTTAAAATTAATTTGAATTTTTGTGCCCGATGTTGCGAACACTCTTCTCTTTTTTAACGCTTCAAATATTTCATTTTTAGATTTATTCTTAACGACAACACCGGTTAAACCTGACTGCCACTCGTCGTCTTTTCTTCCTACCCCATGATGCTCTCTTAATCCATGTCCATCTGATGAGCCGATCAATCCAAACTTTAAACCTTTCTTTAAACCGTCCTGAACAAAATTTCCTGGCATTCCACCACGATGCCTAATTGGTTCGTTACCCATATACTCAAAAGCCCCATGAGTTGAGACTATTTCTACATCAGGTTGTACTTCCTCATCATGATTTTCCCAATCGGTTCCGGTCCAGCCTATATGATGCGGAACAGCAATAGCACTATTATTCTTTAAAAGGGCGAATAAATCTTTAGTTGTGGACGCAGCAGAGTCAAAGCTGAATATTGGTTTATCCCAATTTAGGAAAAAAACATTTTTATGACCAAAACCCTTGGGCAATCTCGGTGTTGTCCACTCGTAAGCTGCATAAGTTATAAATTTGCCTGGTGTATAAAATTGCTGTCCGATTATTTTTATTCTATCCCATTCAGAAGGAGTTAGTAGATTGTGTGTAAACCATTCGTGATCTGTCAATGCAGCGAAATCATATTTATAAACATATCTTGAACGTGTGTAACATTCATCTATTGTACCCCTTCCATCGGAAAGCGAAGAATGCTGATGAATATCACCATAAACAATCTGAATACTATCAGGAAGGATTAATTTCTCATCTTCATTACCAGCCTGGGATATTCCGGTTAATTTTTTATAGTTAAATTCTATCTGTTTAACATCATGATTAAAATTTAACAATTTTTCATCAGGAGAAAATCTGTTAAGGTAAACATATTTAATATCTCTTCTTACTGAATATATGTTTCCGTCATTACCCAAAATTGGTTTTGCGTACTGTCCGCGTCCGCCCCAGCCCTCTACATTAAGCTGGTAAAGAGGCGAGCTCTTTTTTTCTTTAACGCATTGAATATAAAATCCTTGAGATGGTCTGCCGAAAATCCATAATTTATTGTTTTTGTCATATAATATTGAAGGGAACTCAAGAGCCTGATCTTCTCCTCTTTTATACCAATCACTATCTTTTGCAGTTGTATAAAAGATACCGGAATTTTTATCTACTGTTTTATAATAAATCCATGATGTGAATCCCACTTTACCATCCGGCTGTAAATTTGAGTGCCATGCTGCTGTAATTTTATTTTCATTAGATACGGATAATGTAGGTGCAAGGTTAAATCCTTTATCTGGACTCAATTTGATTTCATGCTCCCATTTTTCCCCGTCAAAGCTTCTAAGTATAATTTGATAATTTTCTTTATGCTGTCTGTCCCAAGTTACATAAACATTTTTACCGGCAGATAAAATATAAGGACGCAATTCCATATCGCCTGATTCCGAAATATTTATTGGCCGGCTGATTTTCGTACCCGACAATTTAGTTACATAAATATCAAAATTATTGTTCCGGAGTGATTCCCATGCTATCCATATGTTATCCTCTGAATCGGAAGTAATAGACGGATTAATATCAACTGCAGAATTGTTTGTAACTCTAATTTCATCCGAGAATTCCCGACCGGAAAAACTGCGGGCATAAATATCCCAATTGTTATTACGTTTAGCGCACCAGACAATCCACAATGTATTTTTACTTTGATGAATTATCCGCGGTCCATGTTCAAAGCCTTCGGAAGTTTTGTTTACAACAAAACTATCTTCAATTGCCATCTGGTTTATTTTCTTTAAAATAATATTTTCCTTACCATTTAAATATTCGGAATAGACAATCCATATTTTATCACTTTTATCCTGGCAAATATCCGGGTACTCGCAAAAATCATTAAAAGAAATCTGAATGTCTTTAGAATTCAAATCTGAAGCCTGCAATATTTCAGTATAAATATTACTCTTATTCTGGGCAAATAAAAAAGTGAAGCCGGCCATTATAAATAGAAAACATTTTTTCATTTTAGCTCCGGTGAAAACAATTTTTAGTTTTAAGTGAATTTAATAAAAAATTCTAATAATGACTGGAATGGTCCGCTGAATAAATCTTAGAATTAAAATCCGGATGAATTATAATATTTTCATAAAAGTTTTGAAATCAGGCTTAACTGGATTAGACTTTAATAAAAATTTTCTTTTTATACAGAATCCACATTAATCCTAACCAGAAAATAACATAGCATATTGCCCAAACAAGCGAGGCATTTATCGGACTGAGCCAGGGTAAAAACAAATTTCGGAATAAATAAGTGCCTAAACCAACCTGTTCAGTTCCATATGGCACTTTAATTATATATAATAATTTTGCTACTAAACCGGAAAGAAAAAATACGGTAATTGCATTTAAACCGTAAACCTGGAATGGTTTAATCCACCACCTGGAATTTTTTACATCAATGAACCAATAGCAGAAACCAAGGAATAATAATGCGAGTCCTCCGGTGTAAAGGACATAAGAACTTGTCCAAATACCTTTGTTAATTGGAAACCATCCGTTCCAGATATATCCCAAAGCCATACAAATACTTCCCATTATGAATAACCAGACAGTCTTTAAAGTCTTGTCTTTATCAAGCCTTAACCACCAGCCGGTAATCATCCCGATAATAGCAGTAACAATTGCAGGCATAGTGCTTAAAATTCCTTCAGGATCCCATACTTTAGTCTGGGACCATAAATGACCGTTAAGTAATTTTCTATCTAACCATGCTCCAAGATTTGTGGTTGGTTCAAGGTTTGGGTGACCAACTCCCGGTACCGGAACGAGAGTCATCAGAATAGCATAAATAATGAGCAAAGAAGCACCAATATATATTTGTGCTTTATAATTTGTTTTAAGGAACAGGATAGCAGTAATCAAATAAACAAGAGCGATTCGTTGAAGAACCCCCGGTATTCTTAAAGTTGCGAGATTCAAATTGTGACCGAGTATTCCGAAAGGGAAAGCAGCTAATATAATTCCAAGCAAAAAAAGGATGACGCTTCTTCGTATTATTTGTAAAATAATTTTTTTATGATCTTCTCCCCTTTCCATTCTTTTACCTAATGCGAAAGGAATTGCAACTCCGACAATGAAAAGGAAGAAAGGAAATATTAGATCTGTAGGTGTACAACCATTCCACTTTGCATGTTCAAGTGGTGGGTAAATAGCGCTCCATGTTCCTGGGTTATTTACAAGAATCATCCCTGCAATTGTTATTCCTCTAAAAACATCGAGTGAAAGAAGTCTTCCGGAAATTTTCGAAGGAGGGACAACCAATGTACTTTCTTCGATATTTTTCTCTAATGTTTCCAAAGTTTATTCTCCTTTTTTAAAATATTTTTCATAAATTTATTTAAAGAAGAATTCTTAAATATTTTCTATCTTTAAAAGATAGGCTCATCAACCTTTGCCGAAATATAATCTGTTATTTAGTTGGATTCCAATATTAAAATGAAAAATATTTTACTTATGTTTTTGCTTCTTTCTGTTATAGTAGTTGCCCAGACAAAATATCCTGAAATAAATAAAGAAATAGAAGCGGGTAATTTTACAAAAGCTTCATCCATGATCGATGAAATACTAAATAAAGATGATCCTGCTCCCGCTGAAAAATATGAACTTAGTTTTCAGAAAGATAAATTAAACAGAATAAGACTGGATTTTCAAAAATCTTCAGCAGATATACTCGAATATGTTAGAAAATATTACCCTGATGCTGATGAAAAAACCCTTGAGAAATGGGAAAAAGATGGATCTCTTGAATATAAAATAATTGATGGAAAGAAATTTTATTTTAACCGTGCCGCTGCAAATCTATTCAGAGTAAACAAAGAAGCTAAAAAGCAAAAAGAAAAGGTTGACGGAGAATCTGTAAGTGAACTTAACAAATATCTTTCAACTTATATTCCCGAAGCCGTAAATGAATCAAAAGAACTAAATAAAAATTTAGTAAAAAAAGTAATTCATAAATTAGACTATGTGGTTACGATAAAACCAAATGCTGTTCCTGACGGAGAAATTATTCGCTGCTGGCTTCCTTATCCAAGGGAAGGACATCAAAGACAGACTAATATTAAGCTTTTATCTCTTAATAGTAATGAGTATATAATCGCCGGAAATGAAAATCCTCAGAGAACTATTTATTTTGAAAAAACCGCACACAAAGATGAGCCGACTAAATTTAATCTTGTATTCGAAGTTACTAATTATGCAGAGTTATTTAATATAAATCCTGATAAGGTCCTTCCTTACAATAAAAAGAGCATTGGATATAAAATATTTACCTCCGAAAGAAAACCGCATATGGTTTTTATAAAAGAAATAAAGGAGATTTCAAAAAAAATTGTCGGGAAAGAAGATAATCCCTATATAATAGCTAAAAAAATTTTTGAATGGATTAGCAAAAATATCCCGTGGGCAGGTGCAAGAGAATATTCAACTATCAATGATATATCTGAGTATTGTGCAGAGAAAGGTTACGGAGATTGCGGAATAAAATCGATGCTGTTTATTACGCTTTGCCGGTATAATGGTATTCCTGCAAAATGGCAGAGTGGATGGATGCTTCATCCCGGCTCTGTTAACTTGCATGATTGGACTGAAATTTATTTTGAAGGTTACGGCTGGGTACCGGTCGACCCCGACTTTGGGATGCAGAATTTTTCAAATGATGAGGAAAAATATTTTTACTTTGGCGGAATAGATGCACATCATCTTATAATTAATGATGACTTCTCATCACCTTTGTTTCCGGCAAAGATCTTTCCTAGAAGCGAAACAGTTGATTTCCAGAGAGGCGAATTAGAATGGAGGGGAGGAAATATCTACTTTGATAAATGGGACTATGATATGAAAGTTGAATATGAAAACAATAATTAGTTAATAGTAGTTGGACATTAGATATGAAATTAAAATTTAAAATATTTTTATTATTTCTTATTTTATTTGCAATTAATCTTTTTGCGCAGAGAAGTAATGAGATGGACAAAATTCAATCCGTAATAAAAGAATTAGAAAATAAATATGCCCCGGATTCCCGGACAGCAATATTTCAAATCAATGTTGAACAAATAAATAATAACTTCATCCTTAAGGGTGAAACAAATCTTCCTGAAGCCAAAGAGGAATTGTTTAAAAAATTAGATATTTCCAATATAGATGATCAAGTTGAAATTTTACCCGGTAAGGAGCTCGGGGAAAAAACTTATGGAATTGTTGATCTCTCCGTAGCCAATCTACGGACACAACCGAAGAACCAGGCGGAAATGGCATCACAGGCACTTCTTGGAACTCCTATTAAAGTTCTAAAACAAAAAAAGGGGTGGTATTTAATTCAAACACCGGATAAATATATTTCGTGGGTTGAAGATGACGGATTCTATAGAGTCGATCATGACAGCTTGGTTTCATGGAATAACTCCGATAAAATAATCTTTACAAAAGATTTCAGTTTTACTTATTCAAAGCCTGATGAAAATTCGGCAAGGGTTACCGATATTGTTATTGGAGATATCCTTATATATTCCGGGAAAGAAAGCGGCTTCTACAAAGTAACTTATCCTGATGGGAAGACAGCTTTTATAAAATCCGGGGATTGTAAACCTTTCAAAGAATGGCTTGGTGAAGTAAACCCAACTGCAGAAAATATTCTTAAAACTGCAGAGTCATTTATGGGAATTCCTTATCTTTGGGGAGGAACATCTGTAAAGGGAATGGATTGCAGCGGTTTTACAAAAACTGTTTTCTTTCTTAATGGGATAATTCTGCCTCGAGATGCATCTCAACAGGTTAATATAGGCGAACCTATTAATACTAAAGATAAGTTGGAAAATCTTGAGCCGGGAGATCTTCTTTTCTTCGGCGAAAAAGGGAATACACTTACCAAGCAAAAAATTACGCATGTTGCAATTTATATTGGAGATGGAGACTATATCAATGCCTCCGGAAAAATAAAGATAAACAGTTTCTCAAAAGACAAATCAAATTATAGTGCTTACAGGGATGACTCTTTTGTCTGTGCAAAAAGGGTATTAAACTCGATCGGTAAAAATGGTGTAGTTAATATTTCAAATAATAAGTTTTACAACGGGATTAAATAAACAATTTTAATTTTAGCATATCATGTTTCCTTTTATTGAAATGGAAAGAATGAATGCTCTGGCATTTTTTTTAATTTTTTTATTTATTTTAATCCATCCGCAAAATACAAATGAACGACCTACTGTTACAGAAGTGCCGGATTACTACCGGATTGATAAATCACTTTCCGATTCTCTCTTATCAATTGTAAAAAATGTTGGGCTGGATAGTAGTTATGATGCGGGGGAAGATGGAATTGAGCAGATCTCTTTTACTGTAATTGATTTAAACTCAAACCCTGCAAGACTGGGAGGAGTTAATTTTGATAATTTTATCTACCCTGCCAGTGTTTACAAAATGTATGTTGCAGCTTCAATTTTAAAACAAATTAGCGAAGGGAAATTTTCTTTATATGATGAATTCATTGTTAAATCACCAAATACTGTCGACAAATCCAAACAGATAGAAAATGATCCGCGGCCAGTATTAAAGGATGGTGATACTGTCACTATAAATTATCTTCTGGATTTAATGATAACCCGTAGTGATAATTCAGCTGCAAATTGTCTGATCGATAAAGCCACACGTCCTGAAATAAATAAGATGATAGATGGATTCGGCTGGTACGGAAGTGAAGTAACAAGGAAATTTTTAAGCAGAAAGTTTGAAGATCCCGGTTACGATACCGTAAGGGGAACTGAAACCTGTGCACTCCATGCGGCTGATTTTATGTATAGGATATATAAAAATACTTTGGTTAATGCGTGGGTAAGCATGCAGATGAAATCATTGCTCGGACGGCAGCTGGATACATCTAAACTTTCTGAAGGCTTACCAAAAAATGTAATGTTTTATCATAAAACAGGCTGGTGGAGTATTTATACAAATGATGTCGGTATTGTTGATGACGGGAAGGTTAAGTATGTAATAGCTTTGTTTACACCGGTTACGGAAGAAATTGCTTCACCTAAAATGAAAATTCTTTCTTTCAAAGTTTATCAATTAATGAAAAGGAGATTTAGAAACAATAATTATTAAAGAACTCATCTCCCTTTTTCCAGAGCTTCAATAACTGCATTGTGTACTATGGGTCTAACTTTTGAAATTTTCAAATTTTTCCTCGTAGGGTAAACTCTATTAGTTAATAATACAACAAATAAATTTCTGGTTGGGTCTGTCCATGCTGACGTACCCGTAAAACCCGTATGACCGTAAGAAACATCACTAAATAGATTTCCGGCGGAAGAATAGCCGGAAGATTTTGTCCCCCATCCTAAAGCTCTTGAACTTAAATCAGATTGTTTTTTTACAAACATTTCAACTGTAGAAGCCTTAATATATCTTTTGTTGTTATATATCCCCTTGTTCAATAGCATCTGCAAAAGTTTTGCCAGATCTCCTGCTGTAGAAAATAAACCTGCATGTCCTGCAACTCCTCCTAAAAGTTCTGAGGTTTCATCATGCACAGTTCCCCAAATCTGATGGTGTCTCCAGTAATTATCATATTCGGTCGGTGCAATTCTATAAACGAGCGAGTCAGGAGGATTAAACATTGTACTATTCATTCCGAGCGGCTTAAAAATATTTTTTTCGCAAAATTTATCCAAAGTTGTACCGGTTACTTTTTCTATAATTTTTCCCATCAAGATAAAATTTAAATCGGAGTAAACCATTTTTGTTCCGGTATGGTAAATAAGAGTATCATTGTAAATTTCATTCATCACTCCCTGCGCTTTATTGGCGACAGAGTCAAATGCTTTATAAGAAGGTATATCAGGTCTCAGACCGCTGTCATGAACTAACAAATTTCTTATTGTAATATTTTCTTTTCCGTTTACTCCAAACTTTGGGAGATATTTGGCAACTTTATCATAAAGCTTAAACAAACCTCTATCGTAACAAATCATAGTTGCTGTAGTCGTAGCTGTTACCTTGGTTAAAGATGCTAAATCATACATAGTATTTAATGATATTCTCCCAGAAGAGGTATCATAAGTGAAATGGCCGAAAGCTTTTTGATGAATAATTTTTTCGTCCTTTTGAATTAATATAACCGCACCAGGAAATGCTGAGTCTGCGATTGCGGAATTAATAACGCTGTCAACAGATTCAAATCTATTTTTACTATCCGGGATTATTAAATGATGTTTAATTAAAAGTGAATTCTCTGAATTATAAAAACTTGGTTCAGATTTAATTGTTACGAGTTTTCGTGAAGGATTTTTAAATAAGAAAAAATTAATAAACATGGGTATTAGAATCAAAACAGAGAATATAATTCGCTTTTTTTTCACTATTTCGTCCTCACTCCGGATTTATCTATTTTAATTATAAAAATAAGTATTAAAAAACATTTGACTGTCATATTTAATTTAATAAGTTTTTATTATTATAAATTATAAATTATATAAAAAGTCTGAAAAATATGATAGCATTTGAAGGAATAACAAACGAGAATGCATTAAAAATTTTAAATCAAACTACTCCCAAAGAAATTTTGGAAACTTACAATTCTGCTTACCAAATTAATAAGGAGCAGAAAAACACATATAAAGAAAATGGGTTTATTACTCTTAAAAATATTTTGTCTGGGGAAGCATTAAATTATACACGTAAAATTGTGGAAGCTGCGGTTTTAATCCGGAAAGGAAAAGATAATAGAACTCTTGCAGAAAAATCTCAATACGAACAATCATTTTCACAATGCGGTTATTTGTGCTGGGATTTTCCTGCAATAAAAGATTTTGTTTTCGGTAAACGTTTCGCAGGGATTGCAAGAGATTTAATGCAAGTTCCAGGAGTTAGACTATGGCACGATCAAGCGTTATTTAAAGAACCGCATGGCAGAGTTACAGATGCACATCAAGATATCAGTTACTGGCCAATTAATGAAGGAGAGCTTACAACAACTATGTGGATTGCCTTAAATGATGTCCCCCAAGAAAAAGGATGTCTTTATTTCTATCCAGGCTCACATAAAATTGAAGAGAAAGAATATGTTGATATATTTAAAAATCCGCATCAGCCTGAAATTGTAAAAGGAATTGAAAAAGTATATACTCCTATTAATGCAGGAGATGTAACATTCCATTCCGGTTTAACATTTCATGGCGCCGGTCAGAATATTTCAAATGAAATTCGAGAAGGAATGACAATCATTTATACTGCTGACGGAAATACATTTAGTGCATCTGATCCGAGAAATGCTACTCATAAATCCTGTTCCGGTTTAAAGAACGGTGATAAAATAGAAACGAAGTATACTCCATTATTAATATGAAATTTCTTTTCTATAAATTATCAAGGGTAATTAAATTGAAATATTTAAAAAGCCTTCCCCTCATAATTTTTTTATTCATTTACGGCTGCTCCACAAGCAAATATGAAACAAATACAACCGATATTGAATATCCCCCCGGTATGAAGGTTATTGCCCGTGAAGAGTGGGGGTGGGACCCGGGTGAAAAAACTTTACCTGAACAAACTATTACAAAAATTACGCTTCATCATAGCGGTGAATTTTTCCCTCAAGGTAAAAATGTTATTGATTATCTAAAGCACTTACAATCGTGGAGCAGAACAGAAAAGGGATGGATGGACATTCCGTATCATTATATTATTGATTTAGATGGAAATATTTACGAAGCACGTCCCTTAAAATATCCCGGAGATACAAATACAAATTATGATGTACGCGGTCACGCTCTTATTTGTGTAATTGGTAATTACGAAGTCCAGGAATTTAATAAAAAGGGATTAAAAGCTGTCGTAGATTTAACAAGTTTTCTCGTAAAAAAATTCCACGTATCTTTAGATAGCATTAAAGGTCATAAGGATTACGCCTTAACTTTATGTCCCGGAGAAGACTTTTACAGATTTATAAGAGATAAAACAATTCAAAATCTAGTAGCACAGAAACTTGCCGGCTTAAAAATTAATTATGATAAAATATTCAGAACGGATCCTGTGGTAAAAACTGGTATCGAAGTTCTTAGAGATAGAAACTTTGATATTCTAAAAGGAAAAAGAGTTGGACTTGTTACTAATCCCACTGGAGTTGACAGCAAGCTGGAATCAACAATTGATATTTTAAATGAAGCTCCAAATGTAAACCTTGTAGCTCTTTTCGGACCTGAACATGGAGTAAGAGGTAATTATGCTGCCGGTGATTACGTAGAATCTTATACTGATGAATATACAAAGCTTCCTGTTTATTCCTTATACGGAAAAACCCGTAAACCCGATTCAAGTTTATTGAAGAATATTGATGTATTGGTTTATGATATCCAGGATATTGGCTGCAGATCTTATACATATATAAGCACTATGGGACTCATAATGGAAGCTGCGGCAGAAAATAATATTGAAGTAGTTGTGCTTGACAGACCGGATCCTTTGGGCGGGTATAGAGTCGAAGGTGGTCTTGTTGAAGACGGTCACTTTACATTTGTCAGCATGTTCAAAATACCTTACGTGTACGGTTTAACCTGTAGCGAACTTGCTACATTAATTAATAATGAAGGAATGTTGAGAGGAGGTGTTAGATGTAAATTAACTGTTATTCCAATGGAAGGGTGGAACAGAGGCATGACATTTGAAGATACAGGATTACCATGGGTGCCAACTTCTCCTCATATCCCTAATAAGTATTCACCGTTTTACTATGTTTCTTCCGGTATTATTGGAGAACTGAATGCAATATCAATAGGCATCGGTTATACCCTTCCTTTTCAAACTTTTGCTGCTGAGTGGATTGATTCTAAAAAACTTGCAGATAAAATGAACAGCTACAAACTTGAAGGGGTAATATTCAGACCAATTACTTACAAACCCTTTTACAATTTCGGTATGGGAAAAGATCTTTATGGAGTTGAAACCCACATAACGGATTATAAAAGAGTTAAACTTATGGAGATACAATTTTATATTATTAACGCATTAAAAGAATTATATCCTGATTCTGCCCTTTTTAAAGTTGAAAATAAAAGCAGGTTTAGAATGTTTGATAATGTTGTAGGGACAAGCAAAGTTAGAGATATGCTCGAAGGTAATTTTAATATTAAAGATTTAAAACCGCTTCTTGAAAAAGAAGCATCGGATTTTCGTGAATTTTCAAAAAAATATTTTTTATATAAATAATTATGGAAGATATTATTTATAAACGATCCGAAAACTTCGAACCGGATTTTTATAATTTATTATTGATACTAAAAGGTATGAAACCGGAAAGACCGACTTTGTTTGAGTTTGGTATCAATAATAGAATCATTGGTAAACTGACCGGTGAATATTATGAAGATACATCATCCAGAATAGCGCCATTTAGAAGACTTATAAAATCGTTTATAAATGCAGGTTATGATTATACAACTATTTCAGCGTGGAGAACAAACACATTAAGTTTCCCCAAAGGAACAAGTGAAAAAAAAGAGAGCCGTTCATTAAATGCAGGAAATTTAATTAATGATCGTGCAAGCTATGAAAAATATAAATGGCCTGACCCGGAAAAAGGTGATTATGATATTTATTATGATTTACGCAGCGAATTACCCGATGGAATGAAATTAATTGCCAGCGGTAATGGTGGATTACTAGAAAATGTAATCGATCTGGTTGGATTTGAAAATTTATGTATTATGTGTTTGGTGGACGAGACTTTAACAAAAGATGTATTTGATTCGGTTGGTTCAAGATTACTACGTTTTTATGAAATAGTTGCTCCAATTGATACTATAGGTGCCTGTATTGTCAATGATGATTGGGGATTTAAAAATCAAACCATTCTTTCACCTGAAATGTTGAAACGGTGGGTTTTTCCCTGGCATAAAAAAATTGTTGAGGCTATTCATAGCGCAGGAAAATCAGCCATCCTTCATTCATGCGGTCAACTTAAAGATGTTATGGATGATATTATTGATGACATGAAATATGATGCAAAACATTCGTTTGAAGATCAAATTACTCCAGTGGAAAAAGCTTTTGAATACTGGGGTAAGCGTATCGCCATCCTTGGGGGTATTGATATAGATTTCCTTGCTAGAAGGACACCTGTCGAAATTATCCAACGGTCAATAGCCATGCTGGAAAAAGGTTTAAGTCAGGGGGGATATGCCTTGGGTTCAGGGAACAGTATTCCTGAATACATTCCTGATGAAAATTACCTGGCAATGATATCTGTAATAAACGAAGTATGAAATTTTAGTTTAAATTTCATTTTTATAATTAAAAAATTTTTAATACAAATATCATTAATAATTCTCAGTCAACTTCTTCAATTCAATTGATTTTGTATAAAATTCATCAATTGCCAGTTCTTTAAGATAAACCATACCATGTGCCGCTCTAACACGGGGAATTTCATGTTTAATGAAAAAATTCTTTCCAAGACATAATCTTATTGTACGATATTGCTCTGCCAATAATTTTTGTGAAAGGGATGAAAAAGGTCCGTCAAGTTCCCAACTTGGGAAGCTTGCATTTTTTTGCGAACCGTAACTATTCATAAATAGATTTTCAATAAGTGCAAAGCTATTTAAACTCACCGGGATATAAATATTTGCTTCGGCCGGATGAAAACGGTACCATACATTTCTATATCCCCAGATACGCAGTTTTGAAATGTCCGTTTCATTACCATATAAACGAAGAGCTTCTGTTATTGTCTGGAGAACCTTATAATGAGTATCAGGACCGCTCCCTTCCGGATCAAGAGCAACTGTAATAATCGTAGGTTTAAATTTTCTGAAGAGATTTAAAACAGGCATAACGTCCCGGTTGATTTCCGGGTTTTCCGTAAATATGTCGCCTTGATAAAAGCCAAGGCGTAAATGTGAAACCCCATCACTATTGAAACCTAAATGTGCCCAAAGGATTTCCTCTTCCCATTCCCTAAGCATTCCTTTAAGTTTTTGAACTTCCGGCATGTCTTTCTTTCCGGGGTATTGTGTTTGAAAATAGTTTATTAACTCGTTTATTTTATCATTTAAAAAAGCGATATCAGTTTTACCATAAATTTCTATTAAGTTTCTAAGAGTTCTTCTGGCCTGGGCTTCATTTTTAAAAATATTATTTTTGGCAGCAATTCCATCAAGATACAGGTTTACATCCCGGTTCTTACCTTCATCAAATGACACTTCAAAATATTTTGTTTTTAACCGGGAAATAAAATCTTGATTATAGAAATGCTGCTTAAGATTTTCCATAATTTCCAGCATATATGAATTTGTTACTGCAGTAAAGCCGCTAGTTAAAACTGAAAAATGATGCTGGTTTGTTGGAGTGCGAACAAGATGAACAATATAAGGTAAATATCCCAACATTATATCATCGTGATGAGGACCGGTATGAAGTATTCTCTGGTTTTCTAAAGGTTCAATTCCCCGGTTAAATCTTTCCAATACTGAATCATGAATTTGCTCATTGATTTTATCGGCCGATAATCCTGTTTTCGTTAAAATATATTTCCCGAACACATCATTTTTATAATCTTCCTCATTTAACTTCAATACTTCTTTTTGCCTTTCTACAGCAAGATTTATCATTGCACGCTCAATTGATAATTTAGATAGGGATTCTTCCTTTTTTATATCTCTTAGTCTTCTCTCTTTTAATCTTAATGCTGCTCCGTCTGTAAGATAGAAGCGGGCACTTGGTAACTTTTGGAGAATTGTTGCAGGATATTTGTTACTCTGAGAATTTTCGATTGAGTCTCTTAAAATGTTAGCCTTTGCTTCGCCGGATGCAATTATTATTGCAGTAGCATTTTTGTTATATGTAATTGTATTCAAACCAATTGTAATTACAAGCCTGTTCCTTGCTATTTCAATACCACCGAGGTCAGTTGAAGCAGCAGCCTGAGTTTCATAGTTAGTTTCGGTTAAACGTGTAGTGGAAAAATGATTACTCCCTTTTATGTTAAATCCAATATGCCCATCCGGTCCAATGCCGCCGAGGAAAAATCCTATCCCTCCCCGTTCCCGAATTTTTCGTTCATAATTTGTACAGAATTCATCTACTAATTCAATTGTTTCTTTTTGTCGTCGTTCCTGTCTAGTTTTGGCATATCTATAGCGAAGCGATAAATCGACACATTTATCAGGAAATATCTGGTCAATAGGTAAATTTTCTGCTGTAAGTATCTTGTTGACATTTATTAATTGTGCTTTGGAAGGATCTAATTTAAAATTCTGAAAATAAAATTGCTGTATATAATAGTAAAAGCTGTTATGCTGAAATGAATCAATCGGGTAGAATTCATCTATCTGTACAAAATACAGACTTTTCATATCAGGCTTTGAAGATATATTAATCCCGGATTTGGATAAATATTCTTTTACTTCTTTTTTATTCCAATTATTTAAATAATAAGTAACCCATTTAATAAAATGCTCAGGCGTTTTGCCGGTGGGTAATGATATAACACCGCCGGGATTTCCTAATGCCCATTCCAAAAATCTCAAAGCGGTTAATTTCCCTAATTCAGGGAAACTTTTAACCTGTACAATCCCAATTTTCTCTGTAGGAGAGTAAATCAATTCTCTACCTGAGTTTTGTAAATATGTTTTTTCTACTTTTGATAATTCAGTTATTTTACTTTTTTCCATAATTCGAATTTCTAAATAATATATAAGTAAATTTATTATTTTTATATGAAATAATATATAATTTGGGATTCATCCGGTTTTCAGTTCTTATTCTCACATAATTTTTAAGAAAAAGTTTTTTCAGATTATGAGAAGAAAAATATTTTATCTTTTACAATTCTTTTTGATAATGACATTTTCTGTCTCATATCCAGTCAATTTGGATTCAGCAGGTGCTGCTCCGGGCATTTATCCGTTAGCAGTTTCAACCCAAATGATAGTAATAATAACTAGAGATTGGGATGATTCTACTGGAATTTTATATAGATATAATAGATATAAACTTAACGAAAAATGGGAAAAAGTTGGAGATATTTTTCCAGTAACTGTTGGCCGGATGGGATTGGCATGGGGAAGAGGTCTTCATGGAAAAGTTTTGAATAACGGCCCTGTTAAACATGAAGGTGACGGCAAAGCACCGGCGGGAATCTTCCGGCTAAGTAAAATATTTGGGTATGCATCTTCAGATAGTGTTAAGTGGCTAAATATGCCGTATCTGCAGGTTGATTCATGTAGTGAATGTGTGGATGATACAAATTCCATATATTATAATACAATTATTGATGATCGCAATGTTAAAGATAGAGACTGGAAAAGCTCTGAAATAATGCGATTAAGTGATAATGAATATGAATGGGGGATATTTGTTGAAAATAACAGTACGCCGCGTTTAAAGGGAGGCGGTTCATGCATCTTCCTCCATATTTGGGAAGATGAGGGAATACCAACATCAGGATGTTCCGCAATGAAAGAAGAAAATCTAATTAAAATTTTACATTGGCTAAATATTGATTCATTTCCTGTTTTGGTTCAACTTCCAAAAATAGAATATGATAGGTTTAAGTCTCAATGGGATCTTCCTTAATTAATTTTAATAATCAGGATTTGGAAAGTGATTTTAGGTTGTTTAATACAAAGTCATATCAAAACTTCAAAAGAAAAGATATAGTTTTTTATTAAATTAAAATTATAAACTTTTTATCAATTACTGATTTACAAATGAAAATCTACATAATCAGAAAAAATATTTTCTGGACACTTGTAGCAATTTTATTTTTATTCTTAAATAGTTGTACAGACAAACCACCGGAAGAAAAAGGTTCATTTAAAGAAACAAATTTAGTCGAACTGGTTAAATTGGATACTACTTTTCACCTGGATATAAGGTACGCAACAAATAATAATTTTTTGGGCAGACCCGTTTATAAAGAAGCAAGAGCTTTCTTGCAACGGCCCGCTGCCCAAGCCCTGGTTAAAGTTAATAAAGAATTAAGACCGCTTGGATATGCTCTTGTTATATTTGACGGGTATCGTCCATGGAGTGTAACTAAAACATTTTGGGATATGACTCCAAAAGATAAAAAACAATTTGTGGCTAATCCAAAGGTTGGTTCCAGGCATAACCGGGGATGTGCAGTAGATGTAAGTTTATATGGGCTTGCCTCCGGAAAAGAAGTCAAAATGCCAAGTGAATATGATGAAATGAGTGAACGTTCGTATTCTGATTATAAAGGTGGTAATGATGAACAACGAAGGCTGCGAGATTTGCTAAGAAGTAAAATGGAAAACAATGGTTTTGAAGTATTAAAATTTGAATGGTGGCATTTTGATTTTAAAGGTTGGAAATCTTATCGTATTGAAAATATTCCATTTAAGGATATAAGATAGAAAAGACGTTCATAAATTACTTTAAAGAATTTTTGAGATTCTGAATTTATTTATTGGGGCTTAGTTTGAATTTGTTTTTTTAATATGCAAGTTAGGCATCTAAAAACTGATAGAGAAATTATTTGAACGATCATACTATTGATTATATAATTATTGCTGCTTACCTGATTGGAATTGCTCTATTCGGTATTATTTCCGGGGGGAAACAAAGATCGGTTAAGGATTATTTTTTAGGTTCTAAAGTTGTTCCGTGGTGGGCTGTTTGTTTTTCAATAGTTGCAGCCGAAACGAGTACTTTAACTTTTATTTCTATACCGGGACTCGCTTATATCGCAAACCTTAATTTTTTACAGGTAACATTTGGTTACCTTTTAGGAAGAATAGTTGTGGCCACTGTTTTCTTACCTGCATATTATAAAGGGGATTTGAAAACTGCTTACACATATTTAGAAACAAGATTTGGAGGAAAAACACGTTCATTTGCTTCAATAGTATTTTTATTTACTAGAACTGCCGCAGACGGAGTAAGATTAGCCGCAACTGCAATTCCTCTTTACTTAATGATCAATATAAATGAAGCAACTGCAATAATAATTATTGCTGCCGTTGCTTTAATATATACTTATACCGGAGGAGTTAAAGGTGTAATTTGGGTAGACGTCATTCAAATGTTTATTTATTTGGGAGGAGCTATAATTGCAGCAATTTATTTACTAAATATTTTACCTGGGGGATGGAGTTCGGTAATAAGTGCAGCTTCCATCGGAAATAAATTTCAAATATTCAATTTCGGTTTTAATGATGGAATTGCAGGGTTCTTTTCCCAACCCTATACCTTGATAGGAGGACTTATTGGAGGGGCTTTTCTGTCAATGGCTTCACACGGAACCGATCAGCTGATAGTTCAAAGATTATTAACAACAAAAGAACTTAAAGAGAGCAAAAAAGCCGTTATCGGGAGCGGCATAATTGTTATAATTCAATTTGCTATTTTTCTTCTCGTGGGAATTATGCTTTATGCTTACTATGGAACTTTAGACTTTGCTCGAATTGGGATTTCAAAACCGGATGAAGTATTTCCGAAATTTATTATTGATGTATTACCTCCAGGAGTTACCGGAATTATTATAGCCGGATTATTTGCGGCTGCATTATCTACACTTGCCGGGTCAATAAGTTCGCTTTCCTCTTCAACCATGATGGACCTTTATATCCCGTTTTTCGGAAAATCAAATGATGAGAAGAAACAATTGCAAGTCTCAAGAATATTTACAATAATTTGGGCTGTTTTTCTTACTTTGTCAGCTTTCTTTTTCATGGCTTCTCCCCGTTCGGTTGTGGAAATCGCCTTGAGTATCGCTTCCTTTACATATGGTGGATTGCTGGGAACTTTTTTAACCGGAATTTTTATTAAGAAAGCTACACAAGAAGATGCACTTGCAGGATTTGTCGCCGGGATATTTATAATGATTACAGTCATATCTCTAAAATTAGTCGCCTGGACCTGGTTTACACTTGTTGGTGTTTTAGCTGCCTTATTCGTCGCAAAGGTATTATCACTACTGTCAAAAGAAAAGAATTATTCATAAATATTTTATCTGCAAAACAGAAACCATGAATCCGGAAAAATAAACAAGAATGTTATCATTTAGGAGTGTTATGAAAAAAGTAATAATTATTGTAACCTTTCTTTTGTTGGCTGTAAATCTCTTCTCTTCTTCAAATGTTTCCAAAGTTATACCCGGGGCGGATTTGCTTTTCACGAAATATTTTAAATACATTAAAGGGAAAAAACTTGGCGTGGTAACTAATTCTACAGCTATTCTTTCTGACGGCAGACATTTAGTTGACGCCCTGTATGAAAATAAAGATGTCGAAGTTGTAGCTTTATTTGGACCTGAGCATGGGATTAGAGCTGAGACTACCGGTGCTGTTGAAAATTTTGTTGATCCCATAACAGGCATTCCAATATACTCTCTCTATGGTAAAACCTATAAACCAACTCCAGCTATGATGAAGAATATTGATATACTTATTTTCGACATTCAAGATGTGGGAGCAAGATTTTATACATTTATTTCGACTCTCGGCTTTGCCATGGAAGCTGCTTCAGAAAAAGGCATTCCTATAATAGTCTTAGACCGACCCAATCCTATCAGGGGTGTATATGTTGATGGACCTGTTGCTTTAGATTCTATGGAATCATTTGTTGCTTATGCGCCTATTCCTACGGCTTATGGAATGACAATTGGCGAATTGGCTCAAATGTATAATCAGGAAGGATGGCTGCACAATGGACAAAAATGTAATTTAATAATTGCAAAAATGGAAGGTTGGTCTAGAGTTCTTTGGTATGATCAAACAGGATTAAAATGGATTAAACCCTCTCCAAATATGTCATATTTATCAACGGCCATTGTCTATCCGGGTACCTGCATTTTTGAAGGAACTAATGTTTCAGAAGGCCGCGGTACTGATAGACCTTTCGAATTTATAGGTGCTCCGTGGCTAAATGCAGTAGAAGCAGCAAATGATTTGAATAATTTTAATCTTGACGGTGTCAAATTCGAAGTAATTCAAACAACTCCGGTAACCACACCCAATAATGCCGTACCGCCTAAATATTTTAATGAAAAATGCAATGATATTTATATAAAAGTAACCAACAGAAATATTTTCAAACCTGTTGAAGCAGGACTTTATTTACTTTGGGAAATAAAGAAGAATCATCCCGATAAGTTTGAATGGAAAGGAAAATCTTTTGACAGACTCTGCGGGACACCCGAGGTTCGCTTGATGCTGAATGCTGGAAAGACTCCTGAAGAGATTATTTCTTCGTGGCAAAAAGATTTGAATAATTTTAAAAAAATACGTTCTAAGTATCTGCTTTATAATTAAAATAGAAATTGCAAAAAAGTATTTTTTTTATAACCTACTTTTAAAGTATTAGCACGAATTAATACAATTACTTAAAGTTCCATTAATTTATTTAGAAAATAGTATAAGCCCTGATAATGATCTATATGATCCGGAGCAGTATTTCCAGCAAAACCTAAAACCATAAAATGGTTTTTTCTTGCTTTGCTTAATTGTTGCATACCCAATGGTCCCCATTTGAGCACTGCTCTTCTTTTCAATCCTAATATGTTTAAGATATAATCTGAAGATTCTGTAGTACTCACAAATGTACCCGG
>CAYUVK010000028.1:0-48699 GCA_964448105.1 uncultured Ignavibacteriaceae bacterium | reverse complement strand
TTAATCTCAAGGAGAGTAAGATTAGGATTATGATTAAGAGAATTTCGATAAATTTCTATATTACATGTTAACCGTTCAAAAAAAAGAAAATAGGAAAAAGATAAAGCGTGAAAAAATTATTGATGCTGCCGCAGAACTCTTTTCGCGGAAAAATTATCACGAAGTGATGATGGAGGATGTTGCCAAGCTTGTTTCGGTAGCAAAGGGGACCGTCTATAATTATTTCAATTCTAAAGAAGATCTTTATTTCTCTATAATGCAAAACCGCCTGGAAAGATTGACCTCATTATTAAAAGAAAGAATCAATTCCGAAGGAAGTACAATTGGAGCACTTAGAGCTTTTGTAATTACCCTTTATTCTTTTATGATGATGAATCAAAGCTTCTTTCTTATATTCAGGAAAGAGACGTTGAATAGTGATCAAAAATTTTGCGATAATCTTATTACCTTAGAGAATGAAATTAAAAATATTTTCCGGGATATAATTTTTAACGGAATTAATGAAGGTTTATTTAGAGAGATAAAAGATGATTTTGCAGTTGATCTAATTCTCGGCAGTATTTACGGAACAGTCTACCGGGCTGTTGAAAATAAATATTCGGAAGAAAAAATTTTTAACGAAAAACAAAAGCTGTATGATTTTATTCTCCACGGACTTATTTCAGATTTAAATGGAAATTCTAATTTGCCCCTAATTAATAAAACCATCATTATAACTAGAACTGTTGAACAATCAAAAGAATCATCGGAAATATTTAAACAGCTTGGAGCTAATGTTATTACTTTTCCAACTCTGGATATAGTTTCACCAAGCAGCTGGAGAGAATTTGATAAAGTTGTAAAAGGCAGAACCAAAATTGATTTTATAATATTTACTTCCGCACACGCAGTTAAAATGTTTGTTAAAAGATGTTCCGATTTAAATTTGATCCTCGACTACAGTAAATTAAAAGTTACTGCAATTGGTAATAAGACTTCTGCAGTATGCAGCAAATTTAATATCCCGGTAGATATAATTCCTGAAAAATTCAGCAGCGAAGGTGTAGTAGAAGTGCTTTCAAGCTATAATCTTAAAGATAAAGTAGTTTTTATACCCCGTTCTGAAATAGGAAGAGAAGATCTTCCTGAAGGTTTAGAGAAATTAGGAGCAATTATTAAAGCTGCCCCTGTTTACAGCGTTTCTATTCCACCTGAAGATAAAATAGCAAAGTATTTGGAAGTACTGAAAAACAGTAAGCCTGATCTGTTTATTTTTACAAGCCCTTCTACGTTTGAAAACTTTTTGGAAATATTAAAGATAAATAATCCTGTTAAATATTTTAAGAATTATGATATTGCAGCAATTGGGCCAACAACCCGTGCGGCAATTGAAAATCATTATGTTAATGTTAATATTATGCCTAAAGAATATACTTTAAATGGATTAACAAAGGCTATAGTAGAGTATTATAGAGTATTATAAAGAAGGCTAAGACAAAGGCAAAGAAAAAGTTTTAATTAGAAAAGCTTTTGCCAATTCCTAAGTCTTTGCCTTAAACATAAGAACGGAGATAATTTGAGTTTAAAGAACGATCTATTTCTGCGAGCCTGCAAAAGGTTACCTGTCGAAAGAACTCCTGTCTGGATAATGAGACAGGCGGGAAGATATTTACCTGAATACAGATCGGTTAGAGAAAAAGCTGATTTTCTTACTCTTTGCAAAACTCCTGAACTCGCTGCTGAAGTTACAATCCAGCCTGTTGATATTATCGGTGTTGATGCTGCCATTATTTTTTCCGATATATTAGTTATTCCCGAGGCAATGGGAATGGAATTGGAATTAATTGAAAGTAAGGGACCCGTTTTCCATCACCCCATCAGAAACGAAGATGACTTAAAGTTATTAAAAAGAATCGATCCATCCAAAGATCTCAAATATGTAATGGATACTGTTTCTTTAACAAAAAGAGAATTGAATAACAGAGTACCATTAATTGGATTTAGCGGCTCACCATGGACCCTTATGACTTACATGGTTGAAGGAAAAGGTTCAAAAAGTTTTTCTAATGTTAAAAGATTAATTTATAATAATCCTTCTTTAGCACATAAAATTCTGGATAAATTATCCGTTGCTGTTGCAGATTATCTTACTGCAAAAATTCAAGCGGGTGTAAACGCAATTCAAATTTTTGATACCTGGGGTGGAATTCTTTCTCCTCATGATTTTAAAGAGTTTTCTCTTGAATATATTTTGAGAGTAATTAATAATATCAAAAGAAATGGAGAACCATTAATAGTTTTTTCAAAAGGTGTACATTATAAATTAGATGAATTGGCAGAATGCGGTGCTGATGTGATCGGGCTTGATTGGACAATGGATATCGGTGAAGTTAGAGATCAAATTGGTGATAAAGTTGCTCTCCAGGGTAATATGGATCCAACCGTTTTATATGCAAATAAAAATGCTATTAAAAATGAAGTTGATAGAATTTTAAACTCTTTTGGAGAGGGAAGTGGGCATATTTTTAATCTCGGTCATGGCATTCTTCCCGATGTTGATCCGGAAAATGCAAAAGCTATGGTGCATTTTGTAAAAGAAGGAAGCAAAAAATTTCATAAGTCAATGATTATTAATTAATATTGAACTATTTGTTTTAAAAAAGAATTGTTTAATTGTTAAACTGTTAAATTGTTAACAACACTTCTCAACAATTAAACAATTGGACAATTTAGCAATTCAACATAGAAATTAGAAAAAGATTTAAATAAATATGTCTTCAAAAAAAATAGTAATACTTGGTGCCGGTATTTCAGGACTCGCAACTGCATATCAATTAAATAAAAAAGGATTTGATGTAACGGTTCTTGAAAAGAAAAAAGAATCCGGCGGTTCAATGGAATCGGTTTTTGAGAATGGATTTTTATTTGATCGTGGACCAAACAGCGGACTTGAAACAACTCCATTAATTGGTAAAATAGTTGAAGAGCTTGGATTGCAGGACCAGATGGTTTATGCAAATAAAAAAGGAAATAAAAGATATATTTTAAGAAATAATCAGCTGTACCCCCTTCCGATGAGTCCCCCTGCTTTTTTGAAGACAAAATTATTTTCCGGTGCCGCAAAATTAAGATTGATGGCAGAACCTTTTATCGGTCGATCAAAAGATGGTTATTACCAGAGTATTGCTGATTTCGTAAAAAGAAGATTGGGGAAAGAATTTCTTGATTATGCAATCAACCCTTTTGTTGCAGGAGTTTATGCCGGAAAACCTGAAGATTTAAGTGTTAAATCTGCTTTTCCCAAATTATATGAACTGGAAGAGAAATACGGAGGATTAATTGTAGGTACTATTAAAAGCATGAAGGAAAGAAAACAAAGAGCAGAGAAATCCAAGCAGAGTGCAAAGATGTTTTCATTTAAAGACGGGATGCAGACTTTCCCCTGCACCATTGCAAAACATTTGAATGGCAAGGTAATCACCTTTGCAGAAGTAAATTCATTAGAGAAGATGGGAAATGGATTTAAAGTTAATTACAAAAACGGGAACACTGACGAATCATTAGAATGTGATGCTATTCTTTCCACAATTCCCGCCTACGTTGCATCAGAAATATTTAAACCCTTTGATGAAAAATTATCGGAACATTTAAACAAAATCTATTATCCACCGGTTTTAGTACTTTATTTGGGATATAATGAAGCCGATATTAAACAGCCGCTTGACGGCTTTGGATTTTTAATTCCGGAAAAAGAAAAAAGATCATTTCTCGGCGCAATCTGGAGTTCGGTTTTATTTCCTAACAGGGCACCTGAACGACAGGCTTCTTTTACTTTATTTATCGGCGGTTCCAGGAATCCTGAAATCGGCAGTATTGATAAAGAAATTTTATTTAGTAAAGCACGGAATGAATTTGAATCAATAATGAAAATAAGCGGAAAGCCAACTTTTACAACTTATAGATATTGGAATAAAGCTATCCCGCAATATAATGTAGGTTATATTGAGCACGAAAGATATTTCGAGGAATTTGAAAGAAACAACCCCGGGATATTTTTATCGGGAAATTACCGTGGTGGAATTTCGGTTGGCGATTGTATAAAGAATTCTGCCGAAGTAACTAAAAAAATAATTGAAAGATTAAAGGATTAAAAGATTACAAGATTTTATTTGCATTTTTTTACTTCATAATCTTGTAATTTGTAATCTTGGAATTTTGTAATTACAAGGAGTAAACAATGGCAAACTATCCAACGAAAAGATTGAGAAGATTAAGATATAATCCTCTTCTAAGAGATATGGTCCGGGAAACTGAATTATCTAAAAATGATTTTATTTATCCATTATTTGTAGTGCCCGGAGAAAAAGTAAAAAACCCTGTTAAATCTATGCCGGGAGTTTTTCAGTTATCTGTTGATGAATTAGTAAAAGAATGTAAAGAAGTTGAATCTCTTGGAATACCTGCTGTTATTTTATTCGGAATCCCGGAACATAAAGATGAACAGGGCTCTGAAGCATATGATCCAAATGGAATAATTCAAAAAGCAGTTAGAGCAATAAAATCGGAAGTAAAAAATTTATTGGTAATTACGGATGTTTGTCTTTGCGAATACACTTCGCACGGGCATTGCGGATTGTTGAATGGTGAAGAAATATTAAATGATGAAACTGTTGAACTGCTGGTGATAGAATCTCTTTCTCATGTTGAAGCTGGGGCAGATATTGTTGCTCCTAGTGATATGATGGACGGCAGAATTGCAGCGATAAGAAAAGCTTTTGACGAAAAAGGATTTAATAAAACTCCAATTATCAGCTATGCTGCTAAGTTTTCATCGGGATATTACGGGCCGTTTAGAGATGCTGCCGAATCAACCCCTGCTTTCGGCGACAGGCGTTCGCATCAAATGGATATTGCTAATTCTCTTGAAGCATTACGCGAAGTTGAAGAAGATATTGAAGAAGGTGCAGATATTGTTATGGTAAAACCTGCCGGTCCTTACCTCGATATAATACGGCAGGTAAAAGACAAATTTGGTATGCCCACTGCAGCTTACCAGGTAAGCGGCGAGTATGCGATGATAAAAGCCGCAAGCCAAAACGGATGGATTGATGAAGAACGGGTTATGCTTGAATCTTTAATCGCAATAAAACGAGCCGGTGCGGATATGTTTTTAACTTATTTTGCTAAAGATGCGGCAAAATGGATTGATAAGAATAAGAAGTAAGTCTTAGCCCAAGGCTGATCAGCTTGAGGCTGAAAAAGTCAGAATTCAAAAGTAAAAAGTTATTTTTGAATTAACATATTTCTTTTGAGAAATATTTGTATAATTGTTCTCAAAGACTGAAACCATCCAAATTCAAATTATCTGATGTCAAAACATTTTCACGTATGTTTTATTATATTCGTCTCTATCTAATTAACCTATCAATTTTTATTATTAGAAAGAATAAAAAACATGAATACCGAAAGCTTAGGAAAGTTTTTTCTTCATGAAATGGAAACAGAGACTCCATCTGCCAGAAAGTGTCTTGAAAGAATTCCCGAAAGTCTATTTAGCTGGAACCTCATGAAAAGTCTATGTCCTAGGATATCTGACTCTGCTTGTCGCGGAAATTCCCAAATGGATAACCGAAACAATAGAAAAATCTATAATTGATTTTGCAACTTTCAAACATTTTGACCAAAAAATACTTCTGAATTGGTAAATCATTTTGATGAAAATATAAAAGCTGCACAAATGCATTGCAAAAAGTATCGAACCAAGAATTATCGGAACTATTTTATCTAAAAAATAACGGAATAACTTTATTCAGTTCACCTAAGGATGAGACCATTAGTTCAACCATTAATCATTGGGTTCATCACCGAGGGCAATTAACTGTTTATATGAGGCTTAATAACATAAATACCAAACTAAATTAGAGATAGTGAATATTGAACCTATCAATTCCATCAATGATTCTTTTTTCTTTTCATTTAACCTTTGTATATTAAAAAACTGCTAATTAAAAAAATAATCTTATCAACAGTTGGCTTCGAAAATGAAAGTTAAAAATTTTTTCTTATATGTCTTTATATTAATCTTAGAGCTTATCTTTTCGGTTTATCCTCAATCGATATCTGAAAAAACTTACTCCGGAATGAAATGGCGATTGATCGGTCCTTACCGTGCAGGTTGGGGAACAGTTGCGGAAGGAATTCCTGATAAGCCTAATACTTTTTATTTTGGGGGAGCAGGCGGCGGTATCTGGAAAACCGTTGATGCCGGAAGAACATGGGAACCATTGATGCAGAATGAATCAGCTTCGGCTGTTGGTGCTCTAGCAATAGCTCCATCAAATCCTAATATAATTTATGTTGGAACGGGACAGGTTGCTCTTCGTTATGATATACTTGATGGAAACGGAGTTTTTAAGACCGGTGACCGCGGGAAAACATGGAGGAATATCGGTTTAAAAGAAACGAAATATATCGGTAAAATTTTAGTTGATCCTCATAATCCCGATAAAGTTTTGGTTGCAACATTAGGACATGTTTTTGGAGATAGTAAGGCTAGAGGGGTTTACCTAACAACAGATGGCGGTGAAAATTGGAAACATGTATTATATTTAAATGATTCAACAGGTGCTGTCGATATGGCTTACGATATGAAAAAGCCTGAAATTATTTATGCAGCACTCTGGCAGATGCGATCCTATCCATGGCTTGATTATTTTCTGGCCCAGAGAGGAAATTCATCGGGAATTTATAAAAGTGAAGACTTCGGTTTACATTGGACAAAACTAAAAGGTAATGGATTACCTAAAGGTCCTCTCGGAAGAATTGGTCTTGCAGCCGGACAAGGTACGGATGCAAAAATAGTATATGCTACTATTGATGCTGGAGGAGGAAAAAGTGGATTTTATGCTTCAAACAATGGAGGTTATTCCTGGAAATTAATGAATAGTGACTCGGAACTTGTAAGTTCATACTTTTCGAGAGTAAATGTTGATCCAGTAAATCCTTCGACAGTCTATGTAATGGGAAGATCAATTCATAAATCAACAGATGGCGGAAAGACATTCGGAATTTTTAAAGGTTCTCCGGGGGGAGATGATTATCATTACATATGGATAAATCCTAAACTGCCCGATCATATGATAACCGCTTCCGATCAGGGAACAGTAGTTACAGTTGATAATGGCAATAGCTGGTCAAGCTGGTATAATCAACCTACAGGACAGTTTTACCATCTCGCTGCTGATAACCGTTTCCCTTATAGAATTTATAGCGGGCAGCAGGACAATGGCACCGTTGAAATCCTTAGCCAGGGACCTTACGGAGTAATCGAATTGCGCGATTGGCATCCGGTTGGTGCCGATGAAAGAGATTATGATATACCTAAACCTGGAAATCATGATATTGTATTTGGCAGCGGATTGGGAGGAAGCCTGCATCGTTTTAATGAAATAACGCGTCAATCTATTGATGTATCACCATTGCCTCATTCAAGTTATGCAGCTTTTCCGACCAGAGTGAAATACCGTTATTCATGGATAACACCTATTGAATTTTCACCAGTGGGAATTCATGCATTGTATTTCGGAGCTCAATACCTTTTTAGAACAACCGATGATGGGGACAATTGGAATATTGTGAGCCCCGATCTAAGCCGGAAAAGCAGTGATGTAGATACATCAAGTTGTAATAATCCGGATTATGAACAAGCTGCAAAATGCGGTTTTGGTGTTATATGGAGTATTGCTCCTTCACCTATTTCTGAAAAAGTTATATGGGTCGGGACTGATGACGGATTAATTCATCTAACTACAGATTATTGCAAACATTGGAAAAATGTTACACCTCCTTCTGTTCCTTTATGGGCAAGAATAGATAAAATTTCACCTTCACCATTTGAAATTCATTCGGCATATGCTGCAGTCAATACAAGAAGATTAGATAAATTTGCACCTTTAATTTTAAAGACTACCGATGATGGAAAAACATGGGAAAAGATAATTAACGGAATACCGGGTAATGAATACGTAAATGCTGTTTGTTCTGATAATGAAAAGAGAGGGCTTTTATTTGCCGGAACCAACAGAAGCATGTATGTTTCTTTTAATGATGGTAAGTACTGGCTTCCTTTAAAATTAAATTTTCCAACTACTTCAATTAGAGATCTTTTAGTACATCACGGTGATCTTATCGCGGCTACCCAGGGAAGAGGTATTTGGATATTGGATGATCTTTCACCTCTAAGACAAATCTCAAATGATTTGACACAAAAATCTGCATACCTTTTTAAACCGGCACAAGCATGGAGAATGCGGGGAAACACTAATCACGATACTCCATGGCCTCCATCTACACCACTAGGTCAAAATCCACCGGATGGTGTAATCATAGATTATTGGTTGAAGGATAGTGTTAATAGTATAATTAAATTATCAATATATGATTCCAAAGGAAATTTAATTCGCAATTATTCAAGTGATGAAAAACCGGAGAGCCTTCCTTCTAATATTTACTTTGATAAAAGATGGCTTGGGGAAGATAAGGATCTCTCAACCGGAGCTGCCATGCATAGATTTGTATGGGATCTAAGATACCCCCGTCCAAAAGCATTAATCTATGATTATTCTATCGCCGCAGTATGGACAGTAGGCACACCTGTTCTTCCGATGGGGCCTTTGGTAATGCCGGGTAAATACAAAATTATACTTACTGTAAACGGGAAAGATTATATCCAAGAACTTGAAGTGAAGCTTGATCCAAGAGTAAAAATAAGTAAGACCGAATTAGAAGCTCAGCTTGAGCTTGCTCAAGAGGTTCAGAAAACATTAAACAAATCTGTTGAATTGTTTAATAAAGTAAATACCGTAATTAAAAATGACAGTGAATCAATCCAACAAAACCTTTTTGAAAAACTTAAAAATTTGAATTCTGATATAGCAAATGTAAGCAGAGTTTTAGCCGGTTTTGCATCTTCAGTTCAAACAGCCGATGCAGCTCCTACGCAAGGGCAACATAATTTATTTGCAGACTATAATAAACAGCTTAGCGAACTTGAAAAAAAGTGGGAAGTTCTTGGTAAGAAAATTAGTAAGGAGAACTAAAAATGATCAAGATGCCGGATACCAGATTCCGGATAATGAGTGATAAATTTGGATAAACGTCTATTTATTTTTATTAAATTTATCCAAATACGTGTCCTCTCCTTGAGCATCGGCGTTAACTTAAGAATTGTATTTTTGAATTAAAATTAAAGCAATTATTTTCATTTAAAACAATATTATGTTTTTATATGTCATTCCTAAAGGGATTCTATTTTATTTTTCCCATTTTTGTTAATAATATGCCATCCCTCTGGGATTATAAAATTTAATCCCGTAGGGATGAAATATTTTTAACTAAGATTTCTATTTAGAATTGAAAATCCCTTTAGGGATGATATATTGATCTTATTCAATTTCAATGGTATAATCTATATTTTCCCATTTATTTGCTTCAGTCCAATAAAAAGTAAAGATTATTTTATTACCGGAGGTAAGGTTTTTTGTATTAAGATCTAAAAAATATATTCCCAGACCGCTATCGGAAACAGAACTTTTTTGTTTTGTTTTCCAGTTATCTATTGTCCAGTACACTTTACAAGGGACTGCAACTTCAATTCTTAAATTTTTTCCTTTCGGCATAGAGCGGCATTTGGTATTAAACCGCCACATAAAATTCTTTGAAGTAACTTTATTTACAATATATCTTTGATAAGTCTGCGGCGGTATATCAAAAACTTTTTTTTGTTGAAGTGAAACACAAAGCTTTAGATATTCTGCATGTGCCCAAACTAATGGCATAGCAGAACCTGAAGGCTTTCCAAAAAATAATTCTTTTTCAGGAATGTCATTAGAATCCCAAAGTTGTTCCGGGAACATGCCGCCTTCATTAGCAAAAGATTCCATAGCTTTTTTTAATCTTTTAGCTTCTTTAAAATTACCTGCTGCTATTTCATAATGAGTGCGTTCACCCGTTAATAAAGGCCAGGCTCTGCCGGTGCCGGTACCATCAAATGGGCTTCCATCTTCATGCTCACCATATCCATTGAAAGACTTGCAATTATACCGCCTTTAAGACTTTTAGCCTGGTGAATCTGCAAAATTGATGCACTAATCATATTTAATTTTGAAGTAGAATCTTTTTCATTCTTAAATGATAAATATTGTTTCTGCCATTGCTGCCATTCATTTATGTATTTCGTCTTTATATTATCAAAGCTTTCAAACAAGCTTGCTGCAGCTTTTTGTCCTGCTTCAAAATAATTTTCACCAAAAGATATACTTAAAACAAAAGTATTATCTTTGGATTTTTCAAGATCAGCTTCCGCTGTTAAAGCAATATTTCCGCTTTTTTCTTTTTCATATTGTCTGGTTAAGATTTTGTTCTCAATTAAATCCTGCCAGCCGTCGGAGGAACCGGCATAACCCGTCGTCATTATTTTCCAGGGAACCGAACAAGCCATTGCTAAAGTAATTCCGTCTCTTTCAGCGAATAACATAGGAAAACCTTTATAATTGCCTATCCATCCGTTATTACCTTCACCATGATTTCTAATATGCAGAGCAATGAGGGCATAAAGATGAAATTGTACATTCTTTTTTAAGGGTGTAAATTTAACATTTTGTAAAACACAATCTCTATCGGGATCAGTTATAATTTCCTTATTAATTTTATAAAAACCTTGATTGCAGGTATTAACCAGTTTATATACAGGCACACCTTCGGATAAATATTCTATTATATTTTTTGCAGATCTTTTTTCTTCGGAAAAAAAGTCTTTACCGTCTGTAACTATAAACTCCATATCCCGTGTACATGCAGTGTCTATACGGGGATAATATATTTCATTTAAAATTCCATGACTAATAGTAAACCAGACTTTGCTGTGACTATTATAAGCAGTTCCAACACCGCTCTTACTGCTTGAAGTCCATTTGGGAGGAATACGGGGACCTCCCGGTGCAAATTCTGCATTATCCATTTCTAATCCGAATATAATGTTAATTTAAAAGGATAGAGATTCGAGAATCTTTATTAAAACTGTTAACAAAGTTATTATGATTTTTGTTTAAATAATGCCATTGGGCTCACAACTGTTTCCGGCATATAACGGTAGACAATCCATGCAGCAACTAACGATAGAAATCCCAGGACAAAAAAAGGAAGTTCAAAAAATATTACCGCAAGTAGGCCCGCTATCAAAGGTCCGGTAGCTATACCCAGACCAAATCCCATTGTTATAATACTCATCTGCCTTCCTTCACCACCCGAACGAGATAGATCGGCAGCAACTGCAAATGCAGGGGCAGCGATACCGGCGGCAGCAATACCCTGTAAAAGTCTATAAATAATTAATTGATTTAAAGAACCTGCTATTCCTAATAATATCGTTCCCGGGCACATAAGAAGCAGACCTGCAAGTATTAAAGGTTTTCTGCCGATTTTATCAGAATATTTTCCCAGCGGAACTTGAAATAACAACCTGGTTACCATTAGCATACTAAATGCAATTCCAAACTGGAAAGCATTAATATTTAATTTTGAATTGAATTCATTCTCAAGAGCAGTTAAAATAGAAAAAGCAGCAGCCATCATAAATGTTGCAGAAGCAGCGCTCAAGATTCCAGGGCTAATAAGGTTTTTTTCGAAAATTTTGATCTTGCTTTTTATTTCCTCTTTTTTCTTTTTAACGTTTACATCATTAACCCATATTTGTACCAAAAACATTGCAAGTATAATGAAGCCGAAGCCCGCATAAAAAGCAGCATTAAAACCAAAGTGAACTTTAAGAAATCCTCCAACTAAAGGTCCGATTGTAAAACCAATTATTCTTAGAGTACTGTAAACTCCCATTGCACTACCCCTTGTTTCTTTTTTTGTAATCTCAGCCATTAAAGCCATCGATGCTGGAATTGTTATTGAAACTGCAATACCCTGAAATGTCCTTAAAATAAGTAAATCAAAAAAATGTTGTGCAAAAATATAAGCTAAGGTGCTTATACCTATTAATCCTAATCCGGCTTGAATAAGAATTTTTCTTTTTCCGATTTTATCCGATAATGCACCCATAACAGGCTGTAATGTTGCAGAGACAAAGCCGTATAATGAAATTAAGACTCCAACCAAAACCGGTATTGGGAAATGAAAATATTCTTTAGGCAGCTTTGCTACGTATAAGGGAATTATGATAAATAATATGCTGTTCCCGACAGCATCAGCCATTCGGGCAATTGAAAGAGCCATTACAGCATTATTAACTCCTAAATAATCCATTAACTTTTTAATCACTATAAAAACCTCAAAGAATAAGCTTAATAGTTGCTTTAAAGAAAGTTACTTACCATAATATCTTATTAATAAATCAAAATATTACTAACAAACATAACCTTTTATTCATTATTGATAAATTTCTGACGGTTTTAATTGATTTATCTCAATTCAAAAAAATATTTTTATTGCAGAAATAGTTAGGAAAATTCTTATAAGGGAGTGAATATTAAAATAAAATTTAGAGGAGTAAACTCATTTGAAATGTACTGCCGCCCGTAGTTTCCTTTGCTTCAAAAAATTTTTACAGAGCAACCTGCTTCGGCAACTGTAATTGCCGAGGCTAATCCATTCGGTCTCGAACCAATAATAACAGCATCATATCGATGCATATTTTAAATATTTATAACAAAGAAATAAGATCAATCGTACCATTTTTTAATTCTTTCGGTGCTGGCAATTTATTCATTTTCATCAAAATTTCAATTGCAGCAATTTCTTTATCCCGATCATTTCCAGCAGCAGCTACGACTTTATTGTTCTTGACATAGAAGGCTACAAATGTTTTAGAGGAAACATCTCCCCAATAAATTATATCATCCCAGTTTTTCACATACCCCACATATCTAATATCCACTCCTGCCTGGTGGGTCCAGAAAAAAGGAATGCTTTCATACTCAATATTTTTCTCCGCCATTGCAAAACCTGCAGTCCGCCCTTCTTGAAGAGCAGTCCGCCAATGTTCTATTCTTACATCTTCCCCGGTTAACCAATAAGGAAATACGGCAATATCACCTGCAGCATAAATATTTTCTGCCGCCCAGAAAGTATTGTCAACTTTTATTCCTCCATCAGGAGTTTTTTCAAGTCTTTCAATAAAATCAGTTGCCGGTTTAACTCCGATTCCTATAACTACAAAATCGGCTTTTACTTTTTCTCCATTCCCTAAAACTACAGATTCAACCTTCCCATTTCCTTCAAAATTTTTCACGTTTGTTTTCAGCTTAAAAGTAACACCGCCCTCTTCATGTTGTCTTTGTAATAGTTCCCCTATCTCTTTACCTAGAGTATGTTCAAATGGAACTGTATCCGGTGAAATTACAGTAACAGCAATACCTCTTTGGCTTAGACTAAACGCAGTTTCCATACCTATAAAACTTGAACCTATTATAACAGCCCGTTTTGAATTTTTTGCGGCATCAATTATAAAATCCGAACTGGAGAAACTTCTTAAATAAAAAATGTTTTTTAAATCCGAACCAGGTATGTATAGTTGTCTCGGTATTCCTCCTGTAGCGATTAATAGTTTATTGTATGATAAATCTTCCCCCTTTTCAAATGAAATTATTTTCTCTTTAATATTTATTTTATTTACTTTCATATCAAACATAAATTCAATACCATACTCTCTATAAAAATCATCCGAACGCAGAGGCATCCATTCTTTCTGGGCAGTACCCTGCAAATAATCTTTACTTAAGTTGGGCCGATCGTACGGAGTACGGTTCTCCTCTGTAATAATAGTAATCTTTCCTTTATACTCCGCCTCTCTCATTGCTTGAGCAGCAGCATAACCTGCAGCACCTCCGCCAATAATTACATAATTCTCCTCTGAATCATCTTCTTTTTGCGACATTTCAGGAATTTTATTGTATGGAAATTCAGTTGGAACTTCGACTAATACATTATCATTTTCAATTACCGCTTCAAATTTTGGTAAATCATCGGATGCAGGCGGTTCTTTAAGTGACCCGGTTTTTGCATTAAAACAAGCGTGGTGCCATGGACAAATAATTGTATCACCGCTTAAAGCACCTTCAGCTAATGGTGCACCATAATGAGTACAATGTGAACCAACTGCATAAATTTGATCATCAATATTAACTACTAATATTTCTTTGCCCTCACCGACAGAAACAGATTTCATTTCACCTTTTTTGAAATCATCTATTCTGCCGACTTTTACATTAGTACTACTCATTTATATATCCTTTAATAATTATAAATAAAATAACATTTGCAGAGACACCCGGTGGAGCATCTTTACATAATAATTATCTATTGGCATTTCTTTTTATTTTAGATTCCTAATTTTTAGAGGCCTCACCGAGGCGTCTCCACTCAACTTTATTCACGCAAGAAATCGTTTAATTTTTTTCTATTAGCTCATTCAGTTCAAGTGCATTTTTTGCTGCATAACCGTTTTGATCGTTATCAAAATAACAGAAAATATCTTTGCCATCATCTTTCCATTTTACAAATGAATCAGCCCAATCTGAAAGAGTTTTTTTATTATAATAACCTTGATATTTTTTCTCAGGACCATGGAGTCTTATATACACAAAATTCGCTGTTGTTTCTTTCGGAGTGATTGTTCCTTCAAGCTCATAGATACAAAAAGCAATATTGTTATTCTTCAATAATTCGAAAGCCTCATCATTCCACCATGTATTATTCCTGAATTCAAAAGTATATCGATATTTATTAGAAAGATTTTTTAAAAAATTTGTCAGTCTTTCTTTATCAAATTTCCATCCCGGGGGAAGCTGAAAGAGGACCGGTCCAAGCTTTTCATTTAATTCTTTTGCCTCATTAAAAAATTTCTTTACACTTTCCTTGACCTCGTGCAATTTTTTAGTATGAGTTATATACCTGCTGGCTTTTACTGAAAAAAGAAAATCTTTTGGAACCGATTTTCTCCATTTTTCAAATGTCGATTTATAAGGGAGGTGATAAAAAGTACTATTTAATTCAACAGTTATGAACCCTTTATCGATATAAAATTGAAGCCAGTCTTTTTGCGGCATATTTTCAGGATAAAAATTACCTTTCCAATGTTTGTAGCTCCAGCCGGATGTACCTATATGAATTTTCCCTTCTTTCATTTTATAAAGATAATGAAATAAGAATTTTCAATAAGTAATATGAATCTAACAAAAAGAAATAATTAAGTGATCGAACTATAATATATTTAAGTAAAATTAATGAGAATTACATAACATTCAAAAAATGCCAGATCATCATTGCGGCTAATTTGCTTGTCCTGTTATCAATATCATATTTTGGATTTACTTCGGATATTTCAAAGATATTTGTCCTTTTATCTTTTCCTGCAAGCTCCGATATTAAAACCGCTTCGTCTGCTGATAAACCAATTGGACTTGGTGCACTTACGCCTGGTGCATCAGAAGCATTTACAGAATCCATATCGAATCCCCAGAACAAGGCTTTGTTTTTCTTTTTTACAAGAATTTCTTTTAATAATTTTTTGAGACCTTTTTTCTTAACCTCATCAAAATATAAGATATTACATCCTTTGGTCTCCAGATATTTTTTATGAACCGCTGAAGAAGCAAATTGTTTAATCCCGATCTCAAAAAAGTTTTTAGGCTTAATTAGATTTTCTTCTAAAAGCATTCTGTAAGGGGTCCCGCTATTTCTTAGTTTATCGGAACGAATATCGAAATGACTATCAATATTAAATGCTAAAAGATTGTTATTAAACCGGGATAATGCTTTGCAGTCCGGATATGAAATATCGTTCCCGCCGCCGAGTATAATTATTTTTTTATTTTCATGTAATAATTGATGAACAACCTCTTCCTGCTTTTCATGCATTTCTTCAAGACCGTTTTCAATTTTAATATTTCCGATATCAATTATTTTCAGCTTATCAATTTTATCATTATTAACAAGCTTATAAAGTGCTTCACGAATTTTATCCGGTGCGCCTTTGGCACCTTCACGTCCTTTATTTCTAATTACTCCTTCATCCTGCGGCGATCCTAAAATAACAACATTTGAATCGTAATAGTCTTTTATATCAGTTCTGATCTTTTCTCCAAGTCTAATATCTTCAGGATCATTTCTTTTATAGAAAAGATTTTCGTTTGGTCTTGTTGTTAATTCGAAGATGTTCATTGTCTTATATCAAATTGTATTACTGCTTAATGATAATTGTTAAATAAATTATTCAATTTTAAAATTAAAAGATGAAATTTTCCATTTTTTATTTTCGTTGATCAATGACTTCTCGGTAAATGTAACATTCTCATGAAGATCAACAAGAATAACTGAAGAAGAACGTGTGCCATATTTTTCTGTAACAGTAAAAATCGGGGAAACCATTCTTTCCAGCTCTTTCCCTAGTCCTGTCTCCGGCAGATCTTTATTGAAAATTTCATTATCTCCTAAAAGTTGAAATAATTTATCTTCAGATGGATTTTCTTCTTCTATAATTTTAAAAAATTCTTTCTTGCTTTTAACTACTTTAGGCCAGGGCGTATCTAGTAGATGGTTGCTTAAGCCGTGAATTCCCGAAGATAATTTAATTGGTTCTTTATTTATGTTTGAAAAGTAAAATAAATTATCGACATCCCCATAAATTAAATTGTAACCATTGTACATATCTGCAGTTTCCAACAATATATTAGAATAATTTTCTGATGTTGTTTTATGAAGTAAAAAATCAGTTACTAGTTTCCCCCTTGATGGCGCATCCAATTTAATTTTGTTCATATCCCTATAATTAGTAATCGCAGCAATTTTCCCATTTTTAGTTATACCGAGCCAGGTACCTTTTCCTTGTATGTCTTTGCCTGCGAAAAGTTCGGGATTACCTTCCCAGTTATGAAGCGGTAATGCCGGCCTTTCATAAAATTCATCTCTGTTGGCCGCTATAATTAATTTGTAATTCGGATGAGTTTTATATGCTAATAAAAGTAAACACATTTTTAAATCAAAGTCTCAGCCGGAGGCTGATCAGCCTTGGCTGAAAAAGTAAAAAATCAAAGGTTAAAAAGATTCTTATTTTATTAAGATGATAAAATCTTTTAATGAAGGTAAATTTAATCAAATATTTTTTATTCTAATACTAAAAGCTTTTTAAAAATGATTGTGTAATATTTTAGCTGGCAGTAAAAAATTAGGGTGTATAAAAATTATTCTATACACCCACTATTTACTTTTCTATTTGAATGCCCGGGCCGAATCCAATACGGTCTTTTATGTCAACTAATTCTTCTTTGGGTTTAGGATAATACCAGGCAGCATTCCAGTTTACTTTATCGGCAACATAAATATTAAAAAAATTGGCCTCTCCTTTATCGGTGCTGATTAGGTGTGTTGGACTCTCCTTTAAATATTTTTTATTTATCGAATCTTTGGGAAAATACCAATTACCGTCAATAATTTTTGTGTCTTTACTTTCAGCAATTGTTTTCCCGTTATAAAGAGCTTTAGCCATATTTTAACCTCCTAATTTATTCCTACACTACTAATAAAAAAAATTATTAAAAAAAACAAAGAACGATTTTTGACTAATTTGAAAATTGTGATATAAGTTGGATTTAAGTATTTAACTCAAAAATTGGATAAATCTGTATGCGAAAGAGAGCAGCTTTAATTTTTTACAGTTTTTATTTGAAAAGATAAATTTGATTCTAAGCTATAATTCCTTTCCTGTGAACAGAAAAATTTCGTATTTTTTGTTATAAGAATGCTGTTAGAATTTTTATTATGAAATTATTTTTTCCTTCAAATATTTTTACAGAAATACTTTCAAGCAATTTTGATCCCGGTTTGACTAAAAAATTAATATTCAGATCTTCAGCTTTAATAACATCCGAAATAAAAAACCATGAAAAATCGATTGGATTAATACCAACACTTGATTTATTAAAAAATACTGACCTATATATATCAAAAGAACATGGGATTTCATTTGAAAGCAGCTTGTGTAATTCTTATATCTATTTTAAATCCGGGGAAAAAGACATAAATGAATTTAGTCTTTTCGGCGATGTATCTTCACTTGAAGTAATTTTAAGCAAGATTTTATTCAAAGAAATTTATAATTCGGATATAAAAATTGAGATTTTAACTAAAGAACAAAATCTGCAAAATAAAAATGTAGTTATTACCGGGAATAAGAATTTTGAGGGCGATAGATTTTTTTCCGGCGTAAGCTTTTCCGAAGAAGTTATCGAATCTTTGTCTCTGCCTTTTGTTAATTATGTTTTTGCTTCAACAGATAAAGAAGTGCTGGAAGATTTAAATGAGAAATTAAAGGACATAGGTAATTTAGTTTATAACAATGTTGAAGATTATAAATTCGGCACTAATCTTAGTGATAAAACAAAAGAATACATAAAAACAAATATCTCTTCTTTAATTTTGGATTTTGCTCCAATTGATATTGAAGGAATCAACCAATTGTTGAGTCTGCCGTACTATCACGGAATTATTGATGATATAGTGGAAGTAAAATTTGTTTAGTTGTAGAGACGAGGCATGCCTCGTCTCTACATTTGGAAAGATTTTATAATTCTACCATTGATATATCTATTATCTCATCTTCTTTTTGGGGCATTTCTTTTAAAATTTTATCAGATGGTTTTGAATCTAATTTAATTGTACAGCAGGCAGTTTTTTCACCGTCAAAAATTACATTTTCCATTTCCTGAGCATTTATTCTTTCTTCGCTTAAAAGTCTTAATACACGAGCAAGAACTCCCGGCTTATCAAAATGTCTTACAACAAGTTGATATTTTGCAGCAGTTTTTTGACAACGGTTAACCCAATTGTTTATTTCTCCAAGTTCAATATAGCCTTTGATTATATTATATGTTTCTTCAGCTACTGCATTTTGCGCTTGCTCTGTAGATGCACCAATATGATGTGTTACATAAATATTTTTGATATTTGAAATTTCATTTTTAAAATCTCCTTCTTTTCCTTCCGGTTCAGCATTAAATACATCCATGCCGACGAATATTCTACCTTCTTTAGCGGTACTTATTAGTGCTTCTTCGTCTACAACTCCAGCCCTTGCAGTATTGATTAAATAAGCTCCTTTTTTCAGCTTATTAATTAAATCTTTTGAAATAATTTTTTTTGTGTCCGCATTTTGAGCTAAATGAATTGAGACGATGTCCGATTTTGCGAACAATTCTTGCAGCGTATCAACCTTTTCAATTCCGAGGCTTTCAGCTTTTTCTATTGCTAGAGATCTTGACCAGCCGATAACTTTTAAACCGAAAGCAAGAGCACGGTAAATAAGCTCGATTCCAATCTGACCTACACCGACAATTCCTAGAGTTTTACCAAATAAACCATCGGCTTTTGAATACAATGCCTTATTCCATTTCCCATTTCTAAAATCAACAACATTATCAGGGATTCTTCTATCAATAGCACAAATTAATCCCATTGCCAATTCTGCTACTGCAATGCTGTTTTTACCGGGGCAATTAGATACAAATATCCCTTTCTCGTTTGCAGCTTTAATATCTATATTATTAACTCCGGCACCTGCACGAATGATTAAGCTAAGCTTATTTGATTTATTAATGCATTCTGCACTTACAATTGTTGAACGGACAATTAATATATCAACATCTTTCACATTATCCGGGAGATCACCCTCTTTCAGCTTTGGTTCATAAATAACTTCCCGGACAAGGCTTCTAATTTTTTCCGTATATTGATCCGGAAATTTATCCGCTATTAATACTCTCATAATCTCACCCTTTTTTTAAATTAAAAATTTGATAATATTTCATGACTAAATGTCAGGAATATATAAAAACATTACGGGTAATTTCTGAAAAAGTTTGGGCAAAAGAAAGTTGATTAATCTAATGTAAGAACAAATGTAAGAACAAAATTAAATTAAAAAATTATTTAGATATTTTAAGTTTAAAAATGAAAATCTCTGAAGAAATAATTAATAAAATAACTGAAGCGAAAAGCGTTGTATTTTTTACAGGGGCAGGCATTTCTGCCGAAAGCGGCATACCTGTTTTCAGGGGGAAAGATGGGATATGGAATAAACTAAAGCCGGAAGAATTGGCTAATTTCAGCGCTTTTCTAAAAAACCCCGAACTTGTTTGGGAATGGTATCAACACAGAAAAAAAATAGTTGCGGAATCAAAACCAAATGCCGGACACATAGCAATTACTGAAATGGAAAATTATGTTCCAGAAGTAAAAGTAATTACTCAAAATATTGATAATCTTCATAAACGTGCCGGCAGTAAAACTGTCTATGAATTGCACGGAAATATAGAAAGAAATTATTGCATAAAATGCAAAAAAGTATATCATCAAGAAGATTTGTCTTTTAAGGGAAAAATTCCTATATGTGATTGCGGAGGTCTAATACGTCCCGATGTTGTCTGGTTTGGCGAGTATTTGCCTCAAGATCAATTTGACGCTTCTTATAATGCTGCAGAAAATTCAGATATATTTTTTGTTGTTGGAACGTCTGCAATAGTCTATCCAGCCGCATCTTTAATTTACAAAGCAAAGGATTCAGGTGCATATCTTGTAGAAATAAATATTGAGAGAACAGAAATTTCTTCCATTGTTCATTCATCTTTATTTGGTAAATCCGGTGAAGTTTTACCGAAAATTTTGGATGCTGTTAAGAAATTTAAAGATTAAAAAATTAAAAGATTGAAAGATTAGGAAGATTGAAAAATTTTTAAAACCTATTTGTCGAGAGTTATCCAAAGGTTTGAAATTAAAGTTGTATTTGAATTACGAAGCCGGATTAAATCCGCAATCCGAAATCAAAAATTCGAAATATATTATTGTTTAAGCCCAATCAATTTACACATACGCTGCAATTCACGCTGATCGTTTTCGCTTAATATTCCAATTTCTTCTGTAATTATTTTTAATTGTTTCGGAAAAACTGTTTCAATTAATTTTTTCCCTTTTTCGGTTAACTGAATATTAAAATACCTTCTGTCAACTACACCTCTTCTTCTTAAAACCAGACTTCTTTTTTCAAGATTATCTATAACTAATGTGATATTTCCTCCGCTCTTCAGAATTTTGCTCCCTAAATTTTTTTGGCTCATAGGTCCTAAATGAAAGAGAGCCTCGAGAATTCCAAATTGGCTTTCGGTTAATCCTTCTTTTGATAATGATGCATTCAATATTGAATTGAGTGATTCAACAACTCTTGTGAGCTTTATATAAACATTGAGGGCATTTATTTCTTTCTTAGAACCCTTGTAGTGTGTCCCCATCTTAAATTAAAATTATGTTGAAAAGTTTAATATTAAACTAACAAAAATAAAATTATAGTCAAGCATTATTTAAAATTAAGTTCTTCTCGGAGATAGAATGCCTACAATCCCGACAAATAAAACAGAACCAATAATCGACCAGACGACAGGAAAATCAGTTCCGCCAATATTTAAAACAAAAAAATCCGGAAGTGATGCTTTTCTTGCAATCCATGTTCCGAGTAAAGCACCGATAAAACCCACAACAATGGAAATAACACACCCACCTCTTGAGAAACCAACGAGTGCCCGCCCGATTGATCCGCAAATTCCAGCTATAAGTAATAAGATAATAATTTCTAGTAAAGACATGGCGCCTCCTTAAAATATTGAATTAACCTAATTTGTTTTAAACAAATAAGCAATGATCGGTATTATCCGAGAGTGAATTTTGTTAAAAAAGTCATCTCTTAAATTAATTTTATTAAAATTATTATTTCGTAGTTCCGAAGAAAACCATTATTTTTATATAATATCATAGAGAAAAATAAGGAATAAAAATAATAAAATGAAAATAGCTCTTGCTTCCGATCATGGCGGATTTGAATTAAAAAAAGATCTTTATACCTGGCTTAAAAAAAATAATTTTGATGTAATTGATTTAGGAAACAAAAATTATGATTCTTTGGACGATTTCCCTGATTATGCAGAAATAATTTCCAAAGCAATAATTAAAGGGGATGTAGAAAAAGGAATATTAATTTGCGGAAGCGGGGTTGGGGCTGCGGTTGCTGCAAATAAATTTAAGGGAATCCACGCTTCCGTTTGTCATGATGTTTATTCTGCTCACCAGGGTGTTGAGCATGATGCTATGAATGTACTGTGTCTTGGTGCAAGAGTTGTAGGAACTCGGCTTGCAAGAGATCTTGTAACAGCTTTTATAAATGCAACATACATGAATGAAGAAAGGTTAAACCGCCGCCTGGAAAAAATTAAAAAATTTGAAGATAATTTTTGTAAATAGGATTAGCTACCAGGAGGAATTAGATAAGTCTGAAACCTAAGATTAGTTAATTTCATTTGTGCTAATAAAAACCTCCCTTACAAAATTACAAAAAAAAATTTATCGCAGATTACATCTAGTTTTATGTTATATAATTATTTTTAAAGAAATTTTTTTTTAAAATACAAAAACTTTAAGGAGAATTATGAAGGTAGGATTTATAGGGCTTGGAATAATGGGGAGCAGGATGGCAGAAAATTTATTAAAGAATGATTATGATTTAATTGTTTATAACAGGACAAAAGCAAAAGCCGGGCCTTTAGTAAAAAAGGGTGCATCATTAGCAGGGTCACCTGCAGAAGCGGGGGAAAAATCAGACATATTATTTACAATGCTTGCCAACCCGGATGCTGTTGAAGAAATGGCGCTGGGTAATGATGGATTTTTATCTTCTCTTAAAGAAAATTCTTTGTGGATTGATACAAGTACGGTTAATCCTTCTTTTTCTAAAAAAATGAGCATGAAAGCAAAAGAAAGAAAAGTAAGATTTTTAGATGCCCCTGTTGCGGGAACTATAGGTCCCGCTGAAAGAGGTGAATTGACAATTTTAGTAGGAGGGGATAAAAAAGATTTTGATGAAGCTAAGCCCATTATGGAGACAATGGGAAAGAAGATAATTTATCTTGGTGAAAACGGGATGGGAACTTCAATGAAAATGGTTGTGAACCTTATGCTGGCAAATGCTATGGTTTCTTTTGCCGAAGCCATGACTCTCGGTGAAGCTTTGGGATTTGCTCAAGATACATTATTTAATACTCTACTCGGAGGACCGGTAACCCCTCCATTTTTATCAGGTAAAAAAGAAAAAATACAGAATAAAAATTTTGAAGCCGAATTTCCCCTGGAACATATGCAAAAGGATCTTTTTTTAGTTTCCCAAACAGCTTTTGAAAATAACATGTCGCTTCCTCTCTCAAATACCTCAAAAGAAATTTATGGGCTTGCTATAAAAAACGGTTTAAGCAAAAAAGATTTTTCAGCTATTTATGAATTTTTACATAAATAGAATAGTCTTAAAAGTATTTGGTTTTTATTTTATCAACTGAAGTTACAAAAAAAGTTTTCATATATAATCCCGCCACTTAAGGCGATGAAACGAATTGCTCCCAAATTATTCTACTTTAGCCCCAAAATCCTTAGTGACATTAGCTATCAATTGAGTTAAAAAAGAAATTAAAGCTTTTATACTGTAATTCCTGCCGCTTATCAAATTTTTTTGAATAGTTAATTATTTTAAAGTAATTTACTGTTAGATGAAACTGAAAATTCTCAATCTTGAAGCTTTAATCTGGATTTTGGGACTTATTTATTTATTTTTTGTCGATACAAATTCGCATTACAGTTTTTGTATTTTTAAGAATTTGGGTATCGACTTCTGTCCCGGATGCGGATTGGGGAGATCAATTCATTATTTAATGCATTTCGAAATAATGAAATCGATAAATACACATCCATTGGGTATTTTTGCCTTTGTGGTTTTAGTAAATAGGATTTTTATTCTTTTATTTCCTGAGTTTACAAGCAAAAAAATATTACTTAATCTTAAAAGGTTAGTGAGGTCAAAATGAACAGGTTACTTACTCTTTTACCAAATGTTGAACAGGAAGAAATAGCATATATTCAAATGTTAGTTAAAGATATGAATGACAGTCAAATCAGCCAGTATGCTTCAATTTATAATTCAAGAAGAAAAGACCCGCAGACAATTCTTCTCCTTACGCTAATCGGTTTCTTCGGGGTTGCCGGCGTTCAGCGTTTTGTTCTGGATCAAATTGGAATGGGGCTGGTTTATCTTTTTACAGGCGGAATTTGCCTTATAGGAACTATAGTTGATTTAATCAATTATAAAAGACTTGCAATTGACTATAACCAAAAGCTTGCAAGGCAGGTTGCTGCTATAGTTTCAAATTAAATATAAGATATTTTTAATTCTTATTTTTCCAAATCCTTTGAAAAAATTAGAGAAATAATTACTTCAATTATCCGGAATTTGATTCATTAAATATTCTGCCGATAAATTAGTAATATTCCATAATTGAATATCTGAAGTTGTTTCATATCTTTCGGGATGGAGTTTTCCATTAACAATTTGGTAACTCCATAATTCATTATATTTCAAACCGGATTCTTCAACTGAAGAATGTATCTTTTTCAAAATATTTTTTAATTCCTCTACATAGTTTTGAAGTTTTTGATCTTTCAGATTTCCTTGTGTGTCGTAAGCATTTAAAATTTGTTTTGATAAACCGAGAAAGATCAAATTTACTTCTCTTCCCCAAACTACATAGGGAGAATGGTATTTATCATGCTGAAAAGTTTCCCATATTTCTTTTGAAGCATAAGTATCATTTGCAACTAACGGTCCAAGGCTATTAACAAATAAACCTGCCGGGAAAGGGATAATAAATACTTTTATTAAATCGGTTACAGAATCAGGTGTGATTTTATCATTTAAAATATGTCCTGTAAAATCGTTTAAAAATATTGAGGTTGCCGGGTCTGTATTCTCTATATCAATTCTTTTCCCGTTTTCATCTAGAGAAAGAGTTAGAAATTTAATATCCTGATTATCTTTCCAATTATTCTTTAAATTATTTTCCCAGTAGATACTCTCTTCTTTCGGCAGCCATTCTAATTTTGCTTTTATCTTTTCATTAACTTCTTGAGATGGTATATTAGTCCAGAAGTATTTACCAACGCCATTCCATAAGTTTTCTGCATTATTTAATTTATCTGGATCCGTATAAAACTCTTCGAGTATAGATTCTTTTATTGCCGGATACAGTTTAATCAAATCATCAACAGTAAAATTTTTTTCTTTTAAAAAGCTTAGAATATTTTGAATTGATTTCAATGCATTCGGGACCCAAATAACATTAACATCCATTGCAAATCGTCCATTTGCATAGCCCGCCCTGCTGTCACGCCAGCTTGCAGACTGCCAGTGACCGTCCTCAGATTTTATAAAACTTATTAGATTTAATACATTCGGATCTTTAATGTAAGCGGAGGCGTTATTTGTTATGTAAACAAGGTTTCTTAATAATAATGACAAAATTGTTGAAGGATCGTTCTTACTAATTTTAGATTTAAAAAAATTCAATTTTTTTGAATTTGAAATTTCTTTATGTGCGAGATAATGTGAAACTAAAACCGGCAGTTGAAAATCATCATCTATCATTCGGTAATTTTCAGTTGTTTTTTGCAGGTCTTTTAGAATTCCTGTTGCTTTGGAAAGAATACTGTCCTTTTCATTTTCATCGTTCAGAGAAAAATATTTTTTTAAAAGAGAATTATATGCTGCAGCATTTTCACGGATTGCCTGCCCGGCTAATCCTTCTTCATGGCTAACATTCCCGTCGGATCTCATTTTTTTTAGCACACTAGTAATTACATTTTCCAGCATTGAAACTTTCCAGATCGGTTCCATCATTAAAGTTGACATCATCATGTCGCGCCCAAAATACGTTGCAAAATTCGGCAGGCCAGCCATCAATTTTTCTTTTGAACTTAATAACTCAAGGCTTTTTATCTGTCTTTCCATTCTTTTGAATTTCGTGAGCGAATCTTTTTCACTTTTGTTTAAATTGTTATCCTTGGCTAGTAAACTGAAATATCCTGATTTGGCTTTTTCATAATAACTGAGAAATTTTTCATTAAAAATTTCATTTTGACTCAACGGAGTAAGAGCTGGCGAGTCGGTTCCGATTTTAATATAAAGGATGATTGGATTTCCTTTTGAATTCTTAATTTGAACCATATTTTGTAATACTCTTACCGAAGTATTTTTATCTTTAACACTTATTTCAAGACTCAAATGATTTTTTGCATCAAAATACGGTTGTTCAATAAGAACTCCCTTTTGAGAAGAAATCTGGAAATAGTTAATTGAAGGTTTTAATCTAGAAATTAATGAATTGATTGAGTTCGCCTTTAAAGCAGATAGCTGAGATTGCTGCTTATCTCGCGGTAAGCTTTTAATGTTATTAATTAAATCTACCAATTCATGCTGAACAAAAACAGTATCGGTATTTAAAGGAAGTGTAAATCGATTTTGGTAACGAAAATCTCTCTCCACTCTCATTGAGCCTAAAATGAATAATCCGATATCAATATTTGGGGAACTAGAAGCCAGCGTATATTGAAAATATCTTTCATTTTTCTCGGTGGAATTATTTGCATTTAATGTTACCCATGAAAGTTCAACCGGATTTCCTGCAGTGTCTTTTACACTAAATGAAATACTTTCATCTGCTGCATCTGCCCAGAGGTTAACTACCCTGCCGACTTTTTTATCTATTGAAATTTGAATAGAATTATTATCTGCATCTTTATAGAATCTTGTTTGATAACCGGAATATGCAGAAAAGTCATCCAAACCGGGCTGCGGAAATTCCAAAACAGGAGAGATTGATTGAGGCATTATTAAATGAGGTATTATTAAAAAACTAGTAAGAAGGATCAATTTTAGTTTAGTCATTTATATATAGGATTAAATTTGTGGTAAAATATATTTTTTAAATATTATGTAAAAATAATATTATTCTTTTTTAGTTAATGTTAATTTATTATCCTTAACATTAATATCATATTTACTCCCACTAATATAAAAATTTTGAAGTGTTAATTCTTTTATATTTTTAGGTAACATCGGCTTGTATTTACCCACAACTCCTTCATCTGTTATTCTTAATCCTGTGTAGCCGTAAATAATTTGTTGTAAAAAGCCCCCAGCACCTGTAATAAAATTAATTGATTTGTTGTGAGGTGTTTCAGTTAATACATTATACGGAGGATGTAAATAATCTTTATACGATATTGCCGATAGTCTGTTTAGAAGGCTATCATTTTTAACTTCTGCAGCTATAACCGGCAGTAATGTAACGGTCATCATTGCACCAGGACCTTCTTTATAAATTAATTTTGCTGCATTTTCTAAATTGTTTGTTTTAGCAGTTTCACTCATATTTACATCGATTGGATAGCTAAGTAAAGTAACAACAGCACCTAAGATTGAGTCAGGTGCATTTTCATAAGTAGAATATATTTGATGCAAAGAATCATAAGGAATGAAAATTTTATCTTTTACTTCTTCCCATTTGGGATTTAGATCTCTGTTTAGAATGCTACTTGCTTTTATTGCAATTTCTAAATTTTTTTTAGCGATTGAATTTGTGTAAGCATCGTTATTTATTCCGACTCGACCTTCATCAACCGAAACAATATTTTTAATTTCATAGCGATCTTTTTTCTTGTTAAATGAAACCCTGCTTATCCAGAAATCAGCTGTTGCTTTTATTACACTATATCCGGTATCGGCTAACCATTTTTTATCGCCTGTTGCTAAATAATACTGCCATTGTGCTAAAGCCACATCACCTGTGATATGATTTTCAGATAAAGCATTCTGGTAGGCAAACTTTGGAGTGGCTTCGTTTCCTATTTCATCTGATTCCCATGGATACATTGCTCCTTTATACCCGTTTAATTTTGCATTTTCTTTTGCCGCATTAAGAGCTTCAAACCTAAAGTTTACCATTGATTCAGCCATACCGGGGTGCATCAAAAGAAGAGAGGGGAACATAAAGATATCAGCATCCCAAAAAATATGTCCGTAATAACCGTCATTAGCAAGTCCCATAGGAGGAATACTGAAATTAGTTCCGGCTCTTATACTGCAAAATAAATAGAACATCATTGAATGGACAATTTTCTGCAGTGGTGGATCATCTTTAATTATAATATCTGTTTTCCATATGTCATTCCATGATTCTTTATTTTCAAGAAAAGCTGTATTATATCCTTTTACTTTTGCTTCGTTAGAATTTTTTTTCGCTGACATTATATAATCTTGAGAATCATTAGATGAAACAGCGGAAACATATTTATAAAAAGAATATGTTTGATTTGCTTCAGCATCAAATTCAATTTCTGCTCCGATTTCATTTTTTTTATTAATTGTTTTTATTGATTTATTTTTTAATTCATGATCCCACCCAATATTTATAACTTCTGCAACAGAAACAGGTCTTCCATCGGCTTTCGAAATCATCCAAATAACAATATCATCCCCGGTTGTATATAGATTTTTATTAATTATTTTCATATAACCCGGGTACCATTCTGCAGGATAAGAACCAGGTGGATTTGGAAAGATCTTTTCTAACTCTGCATATCTTTTTCTTACCGGGTGGTTCCATTCTTTAAGCGGTAAATAAATTTTTACTTTCCCGGCAAACTTCGGTGTAACCTGAAATTTAACAGCGGCTAAGTTTTTATTTTTTCTTGAAACAAATGTTTCCGTTTCAATTGAAGAAATCTTCTCGTGATCATCCCAGTTATATTTGGTATATAATACTCCTTCTTTCATATTTAGTTTTTGTTTATAGGATGAAAAGTCATTTCCATTTAGTGGAGTATCATTTAACCAGTCTGTACCGTTAAAATAATTTATTTCATTCCATGCAGGCAGCCTAGCAATTCTGGATACATCCCCATCAGCATGATCATATACCCAGGCCATATATGAACTGGTTGCCTTGGAACCTAGAAGTGATGATTCAATACTAAAATAACCATTGCCTAAACTTGCAGGTGTATAATCTTTAAAGTGATTTGTTTGAAATATAAAGGAAGAGTCTTGAGCTTTTGTTATTGTTAATAACGATAAAGAAATTAAAACGATTAAAAAGTTTTTTTTAGATATTCGGCATAAAACCATAATGTAATATGAGTAAAAAGCAGGCGCCTAATAATAGACGCCTGCAAAGGTTAAAAACTATAGCTAGCATCCAAAGAAAATCTTGTTGGTAAGATTGGTCTAGCTAGATACATAGGAGTTGGTCCGCCGGTAAATAGAAGTTTTCTAGGATTACCTTCTTCTAAACCTTTAGACATAGTTGCATTTAACAGATTAGCATTAATTGTCACACCAGAATTCGGTATCGTATATGATAGGCCAAAATTAACATATCCATATGGCGGAAGATTAGTTCCTGATGATATATCAGTATACCTAATTCCGACAAAATGATAATCTGCAAGAAGTGTCCAGTCATTAACAGAATAAGTACCGGAAATATTACCGATAAATGCGGGTACACCATTAAGCAGACTTCCGATATCGGCACCGGCACCTTTTCCTAACTCGGCTCTTAGTAATGTTCCATTTCCAAGAATCCTAAGACCTTCGATGGGCGCTGCAGATAGCTCGAGTTCTAAACCATAAGATCTATTTTGAGGAGAAGTTGTAACCAGCCATATCGTCTGCCCGGTATTTGGATCAACTACTGCTCCCTGGCTTGTGATGTTTTTTAGAACCGTATAGAATGCATCCAATGTATAACCAAGTACGGGTGAAGAATACTTTATCCCGGCTTCTCCAGCTAATACTTGTCTATCTTCAAATACGTTAGCTTGAGCTTGTGAAGTTGCATTTAAGAATTCATCCAATGCAGGCATTTTATATGCGCGGCTCCCTTGAACATAAACTGCATAATTATCATTAATAGAATAATTTAATCCGATAGATGCTGCATAATCCTGCAGCCACTTATCAAAATGACGATAAGAATTATTCCCCCAAAGAACCGAATTATCATATAAAGTGTTACTTTTTCCATCAAGATTAACAGAAGAAGTGTTTTCCGCACTTTGATTGAATTGATCCCATTCGTAACGTATACCCAAGTCCGCTCTCAATTGGTCAGTCAGCTGTAAACTTCCACCAAGTACACCAGAAAAGATTGTAGTTCTTCCGGAACCATTAACATAATTTGACATATAATTACTAAATCCATCTTTTGTGTAATAAGTTGTATCTGTTCCGTTAACAACAACTAGATCCAAAAATTTAGAAATATCTCTAACATCCGTTAGAATATTTGTAAAGTACCATCTATTTGTTTGAGCATAGTTAGCAAAATAAATTCCTAGCGAGAAGTTATGTGGACCAAAACTTTTCTTTAACTGAAATTGATCCTGGAATGCAGAGATAGGTTTTTCAACGTGCCATTCTCCACCCGGAGATATTAAATTATTTGGGGTGCTGAACGGCATTTTATCTATCCCCAGATCGGAATTAGTATAATAAAGATATTTCTGTGATCCACTCGGTAGATTTAGGCTATTATAATAGTCTCCAACTGTCATAACATCAAATGGCAAAATTGCATTCCATTCCTGGTTATTGCTCATAATTTGAGCAGCATTCTCTATTCCCCAGCCATTTTCGAAATTAAATGCTACATCGGCAGTTAACCAGTATGCATTTGTATATAAACCATGATCTAAAGGAAGGTTTAATCTTCCATCCGGAGTCGGAACACTTACATTATTTCCTTCTGCTGTATTCATCGATACATAATCACTTAATCCAGATACATAGTTAGGATTATCAGTTCCCTGGAAAGGTAAATCTAAAATAAATTGATTGCGGTCATTAATATATTTAGCTGAAAGTCTTATGAATCCATTATCTAGTAGCCTTGTGACATTGGCTTTTAGCTGACCACCACTGATCCCAGGAAATCCCGGATCTCTAACACCATGATCATATCTGTAAAATCCGCCAACATTGTAACGCCAATTATCAGTTATAGGACCATTAACGTCAAAATCAAATCTAGCAAACCCCTGAGTAGCAGCCGACCATTTCATAATTCCTTTAGTTTCATTACCACCGGTTTTATCAATAAAGTTAATTATAGCACCCGGAGTATTGGAACCGAATAGCGCTGAATTCCCACCCCTAACAACTTCAACTTTCTGGATATTTAAATCTGGTCTAAAAAGATTATCGGCATTCATAAAAAATGTATGCATTGTCGGGAATACAGGCAAACCGTCTTCCATAAACATTACATATTCAACACCGAGAATTCCTCTCATGCTGATATTTTCATTTACTTCACCACCGGAACTTTCAATCCTGGTGAAACCTGGTACATATCTTAATATCTCTGTTGTACTTCTAGGCTGCACTTGTTCTAATTCCCGCGGAGTAATAGTACTGATTGCTACCGTTGATTTCATTTTTGATAAGGGGGCAACAACGCCTGTAACTACCACTTCATTTAAATTCAGTAGATCTCTGCTCAATTTAAAATTTTGTACGACTGTTTGCCCTGCTACTACAGTAACATTTGCAGTATCTGTTTTATACCCCACGGAACTTGCCTTTAAAGTATAAGTCTTTGCGTCTAAATTGGAAATAACATAATCCCCTTTGGAATCAGATGCAGCTCCGGTTATAGTACCCTCAACTACAATATTAGCAAAAGGTACGGGATTATTATTCTCATCCATTACTTTCCCCTTTATATTCCCTTTTCCTTGTGCTAATAAGAAAGAATTAAAACAACAAACAAGAAGTAGAATAGAAAAAACCCCTGCAAGAACTTTCGTAGTTTTGATGAACATAGTTCCTCCATATTTATTATGACTATTATATTTGGTTTATTTTGAGGTAAGTATAATTGTCTTTTGGACAACTTTATGTTCGTTAGGAAGTGTAATGATAGCTTATTTTTTATTTTTGAAAGTAGTTGCATTTTAGCACTCTTTCATTTTTCTATCTCCCCATAATTAATTGATTTACCATAATTTAACTAGTATAAATTAACTTAAAAACAAAATAAATAACTATGTTTATAAATACAATGTTTTGAAAAAAATGGCTCTTATTTTTAAAATTAAATAAACAGATAAAATTTGATAATTTTTTTCCAAATTAAGAAGTTATCTGATGAGTAAAAAATGTTTTTGTGATTAACATAACACATACATATAAAAAATCACTGCTGTTATGTAGAATAAATTTTTATAATTAATAAGGATTAAAATCTTATGAAATCAGATATAATTTATCAGATCTATTTAAAGGATATAAAAACCACCTTCGCAAAATATAAAGCGATGGGGGAAAAAACTTTTGTTCAATTGTCTGAAGATGATTTCCATTTTATTCTGGATGAAGATTCGAATTCAATTTCAATAATTGTTCAGCATATAAGCGGCAACTTGATTTCTCGTTTTACAGATTTTTTAACATCTGACGGTGAAAAGCCAAACCGGAATAGAGATTCCGAATTTGAAGAACAGCAATTATCAAAAACTGAATTAATTGAAAGATGGAACAATGCCTGGAAAATTTTGCTGAATGTTGTTATTAATCTGAAAAATGAAGATTTATTAAAGACTATTTACATTAGAAAAGAACCTCTCCTGGTTTTGGAAGCGTTAAATAGAAGCCTTACGCACACTGCATATCATGTAGGACAAATCGTTTTTCTTGCTAAGCACTTAAAGAAAAATGATTGGAAAACATTAAGCATACCAAAGAAAAAGAAGTAGTTAATAACCTTTAAAATCTCTTTTAGCTCTCACTAGGAAATTGAAACAAAATTATCCTAGTGATAAATATCAAATAAACTTGACTTAATTATTAAGTAAGCTTAACTTTAAAGTTAAAAATACTTAATTATGAATAACATTTCAAAAGAAGATTATTTAAGCGCTATTTATAAGTATCGTAGTAAAGATGGTGAAATTAAAGCAAATCTAATTGCCGATAAGCTGCAGATATCAAAAGCAGCTGTATCGGATATGCTGAAAAAACTTTCTAATGACGGTCATATTAAATATGAGCCTTATAAAGGGATAAAGCTTACAGTTGAAGGTGAGGAATATGCTAAGAAAATGGTTAGACGACATCGAATCTGGGAAGTTTTTTTACATCAGATTGTAGGTATTCCATGGGATAAGGTTCATGATGAATCAAACAATTTGGAACATTCCGGTTCTGATGATTTAATTAATAGGATGGAGGAGATGCTGCATTTCCCAGAGTTTGATCCTCATGGTGATCCTATTCCCGGGAAAGACGGCACTCTCCCTTTACAGAAAAAATCAGTGTCTCTTTCTAAATTAAAAAAAGGAGATACCGGAATAGTAATTCGTGTGAATGATTTTGATAATGATTTCTTGAATTATATATCAAAAATCGGGATAGAACTTAATAAGGAAATTTATGTAAAAGACATCTTAAGCTTTGATTACTCAATGCTTGTTAGTATTGGCAAAAGAGATTTTAATATAAGCAATACTATTGCAACTAACATTTTTGTTGAAGTAAAAAATCAATAAGGGCTTAAAAAAATCTTGATGATTCAATCTTAGGATAGGTACGAATAAACAGTGGGGAATTAGATTTTAGAATGAAATATATTTTTGAATTATAAATTTGTTAAGGGATTGAGAATGCATAGTGAAAATTCCGAAGATGAGTTGAAAGATAATCCTTCTGAGATTGTAAAAGGTGATATTAAAAAATCTACCGAGAACAATCACCTTTCTTTAGAAGGAGTTCACGGCACAGTAAAAGTCCCGCATCATACTGCCGGTTTCTGGAAACATTGGAAAGCCTTTGTAGGTCCCGCATTGCTTGTTAGTGTAGGATATATGGACCCCGGCAACTGGGGAACTGATTTAATGGGTGGTGCACAATTCAAATATCATCTGCTGTGGGTCGTCGGTCTTGCAAGTTTGATGGCAATCTTTATGCAGGTAATTGCAGCCCGGCTCGGTGTTGTGACCGGCAAAGACCTTGCCCAATGCTGCCGTGACTGGTATCCTAAATGGACACGCTGGCCGAACTGGTTGTTTACTGAAATTGCAATTGCAGCTTGTGATTTGGCGGAAGTGCTGGGCAGTGCTGTAGCGCTTAATTTGCTATTTCACATTCCGATTCTGTGGGCTGTAATAATCACCGGTTTTGATGTATTGTTGCTTTTGGGTTTGCAGCGTTTCGGGATGCGCACTATTGAAGCAGTGGTTCTTATACTTGTATCTACGATAGGCGTGTGCTACTTCATCGAAATTTTTGTACTTCCGCAAACACAGCCAAGTTTCATGGAGATGGGAAAAGCTCTCATATCTCCGGGTTTTCGCCAGGTGGGAATGCTTTACGTGGCAATTGGTATTGTCGGTGCAACTGTTATGCCCCATAATTTGTATTTGCACTCGGGATTGGTTCAGAGCCGAAAGCTGCAGAAGGATAGATCATCCGTTAAAAAAGCGATCCGGTTTAATACCATCGATTCTGTCGTTGCATTGTCTATTGCCTTCTTCGTAAATGCGGCTATTCTTGTTCTTGCTGCAATGGTATTTTATGGCAAAACGAGTGTAACTATACCAGGTGGTGAAATAATAAGGTTTTCTGCCGATAGCGATTGGATACGGGTAGCATATCTAACACTTGCTCCTTTACTTGGTGTGACAGTTGCAAGTACATTATTTGCTGTAGCTCTTTTGGCAAGTGGCCAAAGCAGCACCATCACAGGTACACTTGCCGGTCAGATTGTTATGGAAGGTTTCATGCACTGGAGAATCAAACCCTGGGTACGCCGGCTTATTACCCGTTCCTTAGCAATTATTCCGACAATTTTTATAATTGGGATCCGTGGCGACAGCAGCGTAACAGACCTTCTTACTCTAAGTCAAGTGGTTCTGGCTCTGCAGCTTCCATTCGCAATGTTCCCGATGCTGCAATTCACAAGCTCCCGCAAAAGAATGGGAAAATGGAAAATAGGTTGGTTCTTGTTGATCGCAGGCTGGGCGAGTGCAATACTTATAACTGTAATGGATATTTATGGTCTGCCGGACTCGCTTTCAGTTGCGTGGAGAGTTATATTTGGCGTGTAAACTTTAATCAATAAAGGAATAGCCATGTATAAGACAATCCTCGTAACATTAGAAGGTACTCCAACCGATAGAGGAATTGTAGAACATGTGAAACAGCTCGCTAAGATGGCAAAGAGCAGAGTTGTACTATTGCATGTCGCTGATGGATGGGCTGCACGGACTTTTGGCCCTGATGCTGTGGGTCCGGAAATTGAACAAGACATGGCGTACTTAAATGAAATTAAAGCAGAATTTCTTTCGGATAATATTCCGGCTGAAGCTGAAATTTCTTTCGGTGAACCTGCTGATGAAATAATCAAATGGGTTCAAAGTGAGAATTGCGATCTTATTGCAATGAGTACACATGGACATCGCTTTCTCTCCGATTTATTTCTTGGTTCAACTGCAACGCGAGTGCGTCACAGTATTAGTGTTCCTATCCTACTTCTAAAAGTGAAATAATGCACAGTTATAGATTGAAGACAAAAGCAAATCTATATTTTGTAACTCCTTTCTTAATTATTGCATTACTTACTTTTAAGGGTAAATTAAATGCTCAGGAATTAATAACGGATAGACCGGATGTAACAGAATCAGCCGTAACCGTTCCTCTTGGAGATTTTCAAATTGAAAATGGATTTTTGTTCGAAAGTCAAAGTTTAGAAAATAACTCCATTATTAATGATATTCATAACTATACGATTTCAAGTGCTTTATTTAGACTTGGTGTACTGAATAAATTTGAACTAAGGTTAGGCGGCGACTATTTACACCAGATAACTAAATTAAAAGACAATAAGACCGAAATATCAGGTTTCAATAATTTATTAATTGGTTCAAAACTTCAGTTTACTAATGAAAAATTAAACGGACAGGATTTAGGTATTCTCTTGCAGTTTTATTTACCAATAGAGTATAAGTAGTAAATGGAATTCTTTTGTTGAAATTTATGGAGAAATTTCAAAAGATAGTAAAGCTATCTGTAGTTTTGATTTTGGCTTATCTTATTTGCTATTAGATAATTTGCAATGGGATTTGTCATCCGGCAGCAAATCTTTCACAGGTTTTAATAATTGGTTTATTGGTTCTGGGATCTCAATAAGATTACCTAGTTGAATATTATTTAAAATAAACAAATTTTTTTATTTATTATATGAACGAAGAAAAATTTGATAATAAAACAATATCTACATGGAAATTTCATCTTCAAGATGAAATTGATGCAGCATATCTTTACAGGATTCTTGCCGATCTTATAAATAATATAAAACAACGTGAAATATATTTGCAGCTTGCCGGGATCGAAGACAAGCATACCGAAGTCTGGGAAAAGTTGTTGAGCGAATACGATATTACTTTTGGTAAAAGAACACCATCATTAAAAGCAAGTATTCTTGCATGGTATTCTAAAAAATTCGGACCGGGTTTACTTTCGAAATTTATGTTAAAAGAAGAAGCTTCTGAAGTTAAATCATATTTAGGTCTTTACAGGGAAAGCAACTTTAAGCAGACAAAGGACATTGCATTAAAACTTGCGAGAGATTCTGCTCAGCATGCAAACCGTTTAATGGAATCGGGTAATACTACCGAGGAACCCTGGCATCAATCCGAATCGGGAGGAATGTTAAGGAATGTTGTGTATGGTTTTAATGACGGTTTAACAGCTAATTTCGGTTTAATTGCCGGTGTAATAGGTGCAAGCGCTGCGCCGCATATTATTTTAATTTCCGGGATTGCCGGGATGATTGCCGATTCGCTTTCTATGGGCTCTTCCGGTTATCTCGCGGCCGTTAGTGAAAAGGAAGTATATGAACATGAACGGCAAATGGAAGCTGAAGAAATTCGCTTAATGCCTGAACTGGAAACAGAGGAACTGGCATTAATTTATGAATCAAAGGGAATGGAAAAAGAAGAGGCAAAAAGACTGGCGGTTGATGCTATGAAAAATCCCGAGCAGGTTTTGGAAGATAAAGTTAGAGAAGAATTGGGTATAATGGAAAGCACCCAGAGCCCGTTAAAAGAAGGATGGATTACAGGAACGGCTACTGCTATTGGAGCATTAATCCCGGTATTTCCATTTTTATTTTTATCAGGAAGTGCTGCTATCTGGACATCATTTATTATTTCGATGGTATCGCATTTCGGCGTTGGTGCGGCGAGAAGCTTTTTTACGGGACGGGGTATTTTTCGCAGCGGATTTGACATGTTTGTAGTTGGGTTTGGTGTTGCCGCTGTAGGTTATTTTATTGGTGAGATGATTCTGAAGTTTCTATAATTTTTTCTTAAATAAAATAATCTTTGTATTTATTTTATTTTCAACAGTCAAAATTTCATTTCTGTAGAACCTCTTTTTCTTAATAAGTCATTTATAAAATGCACAAAATAAATGAAAAACGTATAAGACTTCTTCAAAAAGGTATTGAAAAAAAGGGTCCAGTTGTATACTGGATGAGCAGGGATCAAAGGGTGCATGATAATTGGGCATTACTCTTCGCACAAAATCTGGCCGAAGAAAAGAAAGTGCCTCTCGTAATTGTATTTAACTTACACTCAAAATTTTTGGGCGCTGCATTAAGACAATATGATTTTATGTTGAAAGGATTAAAGGAGAATGAAGGAGAATTAATAGATTATAACATTCCCTTCTTTTTATTAGAAGGCGAACCCGGAATTGAAATCCCGGTGTTTATAAATAAGAACAGCATCGGCAGCTTAGTTTCTGATTTTGATCCTTTAAAAATTAAAAGAATATGGAAACGTGATATTGCAAAAAAAATTAATATCCCTTTTTACGAAGTTGATGCACATAATATTGTCCCATGCTTGTATGTTTCAGGCAAAGAAGAATACGGGGCTTATACTATAAGACCGAAAATCTTTAATAATCTTCCCGAGTTTTTAGTAGAATTCCCTGATATTAAAAAAATGAAAAAAGTTGAAAGCATAAGTAGTGAAGATATAAATTGGGAACGGATTGAGGGATCATTAAAAATAGATGAATCGGTAAAAAAAGTTGATTGGATTAGACCGGGAAGTTATGAGGCATTAGAAATGCTTAACTATTTTCTTGATACCAAGTTTGATAACTATACCAAAGATCGAAATGATCCTGTAAAAGACGGGCAATCAAATTTATCACCTTACCTTCACTTCGGACAAATCTCAGCTCAGCGGGTGGCATTGCAGGTTCAGAAAGCAAATGGAGATAAAGAATCGGAAAAAAGTTTTTTGGAAGAATTAATTGTCAGAAGAGAATTAAGCGATAATTTTTGCTATTATAACCGGAATTATGATTCATTTAACGGTTTTAAGGACTGGGCTAAAGAATCGCTTTCAAAGCATAAAAATGACAAAAGAGAATTCATTTACTCGTTAGAACAATTTGAAAAAGCTGAAATACATGAAGATCTCTGGAATGCTGCACAAATGCAAATGGTTAAAACAGGAAAAATGCACGGATATATGAGAATGTATTGGGCAAAAAAAATTTTAGAATGGTCAGTATCACCAGAAAAGGCTATGAAAATTGCCATATATTTAAATGACAAATATGAACTGGACGGAAGAGATCCAAATGGTTATACCGGGTGTGCTTGGTCAATTGGCGGCATTCATGACAGGGCCTGGAATGAACGGAATATCTTTGGAAAAATAAGGTATATGAATAAAAACGGTGCCCAAAGGAAATTTGATGTTAAAAAGTACATAAATAAATTCTCACCAAATTAAGTGTTTTCCCTATTTTCGCAAAAAAATCACTCTTTTATTAAGTTTTCCGTTAAACAAATGTATATTTTTTTCGAAAATAAAGTTGTAATACTGTATGATCGGCATATTGTCTGAAAGCCAATAAAAATTAGGAAATTAGAATTAAATTACTGCAAAATTGATAAAATGTTCCGGGAAAATAAATTCATTGATAAGGTTACACCTTTTAAATTAAAATACAGGTTAATATATCCGTTAACTTTTTTTATCCTCATTTTCTCGGTTTCCTTTTATATATTTTTTACCTACAGTTTTGAGTCCCAGGCAATTAAATCTTTGGAAGAAAGGGCAAATTTTGTTTTACAATATATTGCCGATGAACTGCCTAATAATCATTCAACATTAGATAATCAGCCTTTCGATGAAAATATAATTAATATCTTTAAAAAGTATAAAATTGAGTATGCCGTTTTATTTAATGATAAAGGATTGGTAGAAAGGGCTTATAATTTTACAAAAGCGGAAAAGAATAAATATATTTTAACCCAGGAAGGAAATCAATTAACAACAGATAAAAAGATTTTCAGAACAGAAACCCCGGTTGTATTGAAAAATTCTTTGGTAGCCAAAGCTTATGTAGGCTTTTCTACTAAAGATTACTGGGAATATGTAATTTCTGTAAGGAAAGAAGCAGGAATAATAAGTTTGATTATATTTTTCGGAGGTACATTTATTCTCTTTATCCTTAGCAGCTTAACCACAATACCTCTGCGTAAACTGACAAAAGGTTCCGAGAAATTAATTAAAGGAGACCTGAAACATAAAATTAATTACTTTAGAAATGACCAGCTGGGTATAATTACCAAGGCTCTTAATTATTTAGCCTTGAATTTGGATAGTTCAAACAAAAAAGTCGAAAGTCTGGACAGGCAATTAAAAGTGATATTCAGAGATAAGATCGGCGAGCTGAATATTGAAGTTAATCAAAGAAGAATTGCCCAGCATTCATTAAAGCAAAGTGAAAAACAATTTAGACTGTTATTCGAAAAAGCACCAATCGGTATGGTGATTAGTTCCCCCGATGATAGAATATTGCAGGTTAACAGTGCTTTCTGCCAAAGCCTTGGATATGCCAAAGAAGAATTGATTGACAAAAAAACTTCCCAGTTTACTTCCCTGGATGATCAGCCTGGCTATATAAAATTACATAACCAGCTGATGGAAGAGGATCTTTCACACATTTATTTTGAAAATAGATTTATTAGAAAAGATAAAAAAGTTATTTATACAATAGTCGAATCGGTTTTAATAAGAGGAGAAGAAGAAAAACCCCACCACTTTATTTCGCAGGTTATAGATATAACCGAGCGAAAGAATGTAGAGAAAGAATTAGTCAAAGCAAAAGAAAAAGCAGAAGAATCCGACAGGCTTAAAAGTGCTTTCTTAGCTCAAATGTCTCACGAAATTAGGACACCGCTGAATGTTATTATTGCCGCTACGCCGATATTGGCTGATGAACTTCCTCCGGGAAATGAAGAGAATGATGTCTTATTGGACTCTATTACTAATGCCGGCAAACGTCTTCAAAGAACTATAGACATGATCTTGAATATGTCATCGGTTCAAAGTGGAAATTACGAACCCGAAATAGAAGAAGTAAATCTGGATCAAGAGTTAAAAGAGCTTACTGAAGAATTCAACCAACTGATAATGAATAAAAACCTGGATTTGAAATTTTACAATAATACCAGAGATCCCTTTATTATTGCCGATAAATATACCGTAAACCAGATTTTCCAAAATTTAATTGGAAACGCTGTAAAATATACAGCGCAGGGTGAAATTATTATTAATTTATTTGAAAAAGATAAACAAAATATTTGTGTTGAAGTTAGAGACACCGGAATTGGCATGTCCCCTGAATATATGAATAAAATATTTACACCTTTTTCCCAGGAAGATACAGGCCATAAAAGAAAATTTGAGGGGAATGGTTTAGGCTTAGCCCTTGTAAAAAAATATGTTGAACTTAATGATGCTGAAATTTCAGTTAAAAGTATAAAGGATAAAGGTTCAATATTTACCGTAACTTTTAAGAGTATTTTATGGCATAGAATGAACCCGGAAAATAACTATCTTCCCAGTGCTGCACTTTAATTAATTATGATACATACCGGTTGACAATTTTCAATTGGCACCTTTACCTTTCTGTTTTGTTAAAAAGAAAAAATTTTTGACGGTAATTTTACCTTGAATCAGAGCATACAGTAAAAATCATTTTTTTATTAACTTAGCTCATAAAAAAAATCAAAAGGTAATTTTAATGAACAGATATAGAGTTTTATTATTTTATAAATATGTAGATGTGGAAGATCCGGAAAAATTTAAAGATGAGAATCTAAACTGGTGTTTGAATAATAATATAAAAGGAAGGATCTTTATTGCTGAAGAGGGTATAAACGGGACTGTATCAGGGAAAATTTCCGATATAGAAAATTATAAAGCAAACTTAAAAAGTTATAAAATATTCGAAGATATTATTTTTAAAGAAGATGAAGCTGCAGATAATGCCTTTTCAAAAATGCATATTAGGATTAAAGATGAAATTGTAAATTCAAATTTAAAAGGGACGTCATTAACAAACGGCGGGAAAAGATTATCACCGGATGAATTGCTGAAGCTTTATGAATCGGGAAAGGATTTTGTTATTGTAGATACGAGGAACTGGTATGAAAGTAAAATCGGCAGGTTTAAAAATGCAATTACCCTGCCGATGAAAAATTTTAGGCAATGGCCTGAAGCTGCGGAATCATTAAAAGAATTTAAAGATAAAACAGTAGTTACATATTGTACAGGTGGAATCAGATGCGAGAAGGCTTCCGCATTCTTGGTTGAACAAGGATTTAGAAATGTATACCAGCTCGAAGGCGGTATAATTAATTATACAAAAAAATTCCCGGATACTTACTGGGAAGGGGGCATTTTTGTTTTTGATGAAAGAAGAGTTGTTGAACCGAACTCAAAAGATGAATTAAAATATATTTCAAATTGTTATTTCTGCAGTGAACCTGCATCATATTATATCAACTGTCATAATTTAGACTGTGATAAAATTATTGTTAGCTGCCATAAATGTAAAGTTGAAAACGATTACTGCTGTTCGGAAGAATGCAGGAATGCACCTAATAAAAGGGATAAATATTACGGTTAAAGCATGCAAAAAATAATAATAGGCAGTATACAATATTTCTTGATTGCCTACTGCCCAGCGAATGATTCCTTATTGGTTTTACCCTTTCCATTCTTTTAATAACTTTTCCATCTGATCAAAATCAAAAGGTTTATTATCCATTTGATTACCAAGCTTAATTGCTTTTTCCATTGTTGTAACAGCTTCATCCTTATTGCCTGTCTTTTCCAAAAGCCTGGCTTTAATTCTTAAGTTCCAATAATTTTCATTAATTTCTGTTGAAGCGTTTATCCAGTTCATGGCTTTATCCAGGTCTACATTATTTTGTAAGCAATATGCGGCAGCCTGCATGGGTGTTGACCAGTCAATTTCTTCCTCCGCTTTTGCTAGGACAAGTTTTTGAGTTTCCGTAGTAACTGCAAATGAGACTCTCAGCTTATCCCAAATTAAATTTACAATTGATGAAGTATCGGTTACATCGGTAAATGTGAAGATCATTCTTTCGGTAAACGGGGCAGGTTTAGGTTTCACATTTATTTTTAAAACAACATCACCTTCCTTAAACTCAGAGCTTCCCCCTGCCTTTGTATTACCGCTGAATAGAAATGTCCATTCATTCTCTGTGGGTATAGTATGTATTCCGTAAGTTCCTGCAGCAAGCGGGTTCCCGTTTATTTTAACAGGGTCCGAAAAAGTAATTGATGTAACCTCATTTGCACCTGTTCTCCAGACTTTATTATAAGGTACTAACTGTCCCCATATAATCCTGTTCTTAACTCCCGGGCGGCTGTAATTTATTGTTACATCGGTAATACCAATGGTTTGAGAAACAGCTGCACCTGGACTTGGGCGGGGAGTTCTAAAACCCTGAGCAATTAGAATTTGTGAAAAAACAAAAATACATAAAACCGGCATAATCCCTGTTCGGGTAAATAAGGTCTTCATATTATTTTTCCTTAATTTTGTAATTGAATTATATTATTAAGCTTGAAAGGATATATTGAAATTAGATATCGTTTTAGGTAAAGTCAACAATAAAATCGGAATAAAATTGTCGGCTAATTTATTAAATTTTACTTATAGAAGATGGAATTAAAAGAATATTCATATAAGGATACAATAAAAAAATGGCTCCCTTCATTTATAATTCTGCCTATTGCTGTTTACCTGGTTCTAAACAGGGGGCACTATACCTGGATTGATAATGCCGATCTTGTAATTCATGAAGCCGGGCATGTTTTCTTTATGTTTTTCGGAAGTTTTATTCATTCTGCAGGGGGTACTTTGATGCAAATCATTCTTCCTCTTTTAATTGCATGGTACTTCTTTAGAAATTCATACCGGCTTGGAGTTCAAATTAGCTTATTGTGGCTGGGACAAAATTTTGTAAATATCAGTGTTTATGCTGCAGATGCGAGAGCAAGGGTGCTCCCTTTGTTAGGCGGAAATAAAGCCGGTCATGATTGGCACTATATGCTTGGAGAACTTAATATCCTTGAATATGATCAGACAGTGGGATATTTCTTCCTGGGAATTTCTATCATGGTTTTCATTACTTCCTTATTAATGCCTCTTTTAATTCGTGAATAAATATTATTTTCGACATTTAGATTTTAAAAATTTCATGATTGGAATTATGTCTTCATACTTAACTATAATTTGTATGCTGCTTTCATTAAATACGGCATTTGCGCAGGAAGGATTAATAAAATCATTTTACGATAACGGTAAATTGAAATCGGAAATTAATTATTCTAATAATGTTAGGGAAGGTGAAGCAAAATTTTACTATGAAAACGGGAATATAAAAGAAGAAAGAAATTATGTTAACGGGAAAGTGGATGGCCTGGTTAAAAAATATAATAAGGAAGGAAAACTCGAGGAGGTTTTCAATATTGAAGACGGGAAACGGGAAGGTCCAAAATCTTTATATGATTCGGCAGGTGTCTATCTTTCGGATATAAATTTTGAAAACGGGGTAAAAGTTAAAGACACTTCGGAAGATGAAGAGTCCGAAGTTGCGGTAAAGGGGACGCAAAAAGCGGAAAATAAAATACCCGTTAAGACAACTGCACAAAAAAATAATTCTTCTTCAATTCTTCCGCCAGTTGAAGAAGAAGAAAAATATGAAAGTGATCCTGCATATTATCTATCGGCAGAAGTGATGCCGGAACCTATCGGCGGGTTTGATGCTTTAGAGAATAGGATCTTCTATCCTTCCCTTGCTAAAGAAAAGAAAATTGAAGGTACAGTTGAAATTTTAACTTTTATAAATAAATATGGTGACGTAACTAAAGCTGATATTGTTAAAGGAATAGGTTATGGGTGTGACGAATCTGCGAAAACGACGGTTTTTTACAGTAGGTTTAAACCGGGTTTAATTAAAGGAAAACCTGTAAATGTTCAGATGGTAATTTCTCTTGATTTTAAATTAAAAAAATGATATTCCATTGATACCCGTTATTTATTATTTTTATCTATATAATTATAATATTTTTATGGAAGATGAGATAATTAAACAATTTATTGAAAACATTTCAGGATTGAACGAATTCATTAAAGAAATGTATTTATTTGGATCAAGATGTAGGAACGATTGGAAACCGGATTCTGATTATGATATTCTTATTGTTCTTGATAAAAAGGATCGGATGATTATTGATAAGTTGTATGATGTAGTAATCGATATCTTAATCAATACGGGCAGACTAATTTCTTTGAAAATTTTCACGCTTAAAGAATTTAATCGCCTTAAATCAATGCACACACCTTTCATTAGTAATATTTTAAATGAAGGTATAGGGATTGGATTCAACAACTAAAGAGTTAATAAAGGGTTATTTACAAAAAGCTGAAAGAAAATTGGAAGTTGCCCGGAAACTTTTTGATAGTGAAGACTATGATGACGCAATTTCGAGAGCTTATTATGCCGTTTTTCATTCTGCTCAGGCATTACTTTTATCTGAGCGACAGAAGGCAGAAACACATAAAGGTGTTGTTACTCTTTTTGGTTTATTGTTTGTTAAAACAGGGAAGTTCAGTAAGCAATTAGGTAAATATTTGGCGAAATTAAAAGATGATAGGGAAAGCGGCGACTATGAAATATTTTCTTTTATTGATAAAGATACTGCTGGTATTTCTTTAAAGGGAGCCAGAGAATTTCTCAATGAAACAAAAAAGTATTTAAATACTTTAAGAGTATTATAAATAAAAACCCCATTCTTTTTGTTTTTTTATTCCACTCATTTTGATCACATCAATAAAAAGCAGTTATTTTTAACATCAATAACCCGTAAATTGGCAATTGTTTTTTCCAATATTAAAACTTATTTTTCAATTTCATTTCTTAATTATAAAAATATTAAAAAGATGTAAAATAAATTTTTAAAATCGTGTCACTTGAAATTGAAGGGAGGTTAATATGCTAAGCCAACTACTCCAACCGGAAATAAAATCGCTGATAGAAGACAGAAAACTTAGCGAGTTGAAAGAAATTTTAAGTGACTGGACTCCTACCGATATCGCCGAAGTATTAAAAGACTTATCTGAAAAAGAACAGGCAATTATCTTTCGTCTATTACCCCGCGACCTTGCAGCCGACACATTTGAATATCTGGATTTCGATATGCAGGTAGAGCTGCTTAAAGCAATGGGAAAATCGGAAGTTGCATCAATATTAAATGAAATGTCCCCCGATGATAGAACAGCTCTTTTTGAAGAACTGCCGAGTACGGCTGCAAAACAATTAATTACACTCCTTACCGCAGATGAAAGAAAGATAGCGCAGACACTTTTAGGCTATCCCGAAGATAGTGTCGGAAGGTTGATGACCCCGGATTACATTGCAGTTAAACCGGAATGGTCGATTCCGGAAACATTAAATTATATAAGAGAAAACGGGAAAGACAGCGAAACTTTAAATATTATTTATGTGGTGGATCAAAAAGGGAAGTTAATTGATGATATTAGAATTAGAGATATTATTCTTGCTCCTTTAGAGAAAAAAGTAATTGATTTAATGGATGAAAATTTTGTGGCTTTAAATGTTTTTGATGACCAGGAAAAGGCCGTAGAAGTATTTAAGAAATATGATAGAATCGCTCTACCGGTTTTAGATTCATTTGGAGTATTAATAGGAATTGTAACAGTAGATGACGTCTTTGATGTTGCAGAAGAAGAAGCCACCGAAGATATTCATAAGTTAGGAGGTATGGAAGCATTGGGCGAACCATACTTAGCAATTTCTTTTATGCATATGGTAAAAAAGAGAGCCGGCTGGCTTGTACTTCTTTTTATAGGTGAAATGCTCACGGCTACTGCAATGGGATTTTTTGAAAAAGAAATTAACCGGGCTGTTGTCCTTGCATTATTTGTTCCGCTTATAATTTCAAGCGGAGGCAATTCAGGTTCCCAGGCTTCAACTCTGGTTATACGTGCAATGGCTTTGGGTGAAGTTAAATTGAGAGATTGGTGGCGGGTTATGAGGAGAGAAATTATGTCCGGGCTTTCTCTTGGCATTGTTTTAGGGACGGTTGGCTTTTTAAGAATATCTTTATGGTCGGCTTTTTCCGACATTTACGGACCTCATTGGGTTTTGATTGCTGCTACAGTGTTTTTTTCTCTAATCGGGGTTGTTCTCTGGGGAACATTATCCGGTTCAATGCTCCCGTTTATTTTAAAAAAATTTGGTGCTGACCCTGCAACGTCATCCGCTCCCTTTGTTGCCACAATAGTTGATGTAACAGGGATAGTAATTTATTTTATTGTTGCTATTTTATTATTAAGCGGTTCAGTGATTGTTTGATTGGGAGTATAAAAGATATCATTAACCAATGGATTCATCCTTGGTTTAAAAGGAAAAATTATTACTCACCTTTAACCGTATTCCAGTGTGGATACTTTGGATAATTTATAAAACCAATTATAAAAAAAGTTAATATGTCTGTTCGTTCGGCATGCAAAAACTTTGATAAAATTAGTCATAATTCGACAGGCTTAGCCTAACATTTAAGTATATTTTTAGCTAACCTTATAATGGGTTTTCATAAAAATAAATTATTTAGTTAAATATAATAACCCACCCCTCGCTCGGATTTTAATGCATATTCTCATTTTATCATAGGATTATGAATTATGTTAAATCAGCATAAATCTATAAATTTGTTTTCAAAAAATTAAAAAAGGTAACCTTGAAAAAAATAATATCTGTAGTAGGAGCAAGACCAAACTTTATGAAAGTGGCTCCAATCCATAAAGCATTTCAAAAGTATAACAGCGAAGTAAAACACCTAATCTGCCACACCGGACAGCATTATGATAAGAAAATGTCTAAGATATTTTTTGAAGATCTTGAAATGCCCCGCCCGGATTTTTATCTTGGAGTAGGTTCCGGTTCACATGCAGAGCAGACAGCAAATGTTATGATAGAATTTGAAAAAGTTCTTTTGGCAGAAAATCCTGATTTGATAATTGTAGTAGGTGATGTAAATTCTACCGTTGCCTGCAGTCTTGTAGCAGCAAAGTTAAATGTTAAAGTAGCCCATGTTGAAGCAGGCTTAAGAAGCTTTGACAGGACAATGCCGGAAGAAATAAATAGGCTGCTGACGGATGCAATCTCGGATTATTTATTTGTATCGGAGAAAAGCGGCTTAACAAATTTAAGGAATGAAGGGATTAAGAAAGATAAGATATATTTTGTAGGTAATGTAATGATTGACAGCCTGGTGCATTACTTATCCAAAGCAGCAGAGTCAACTGTACTGGAGGATTATTCATTAATCCCTTCAAAATACATATTAGTAACACTTCACCGCCCGTCGAATGTAGATTCGGGAGATTTCCTGAATGATTTAATGCAATTGTTTAAGGACTTGTCTGCCGATAGGCAAATAATATTCCCGGTTCATCCGAGGACTAGAAAAAATATGGTAGAAGCAGGCTACAGCAACAGTATGAATGAAAATATTATTTTAACAGAACCCATCGGTTATATAGATTTCTTAGCCTTAACAAAGAATGCGGAACTGATAATAACCGACAGCGGCGGGATCCAGGAAGAAAGCACATACCTTGGAGTTCAGTGTATAACTGTAAGAAATAATACCGAAAGACCATCAACAGTCGAATTAGGTACAAACCAATTAATCGGAACAGATTTAAACAAGGTGGAGAAATGTGCGATGGAGATTCTTTCAGGGAAAATTAAGAAAGGGAAGATCCCTGAATTGTGGGATGGAAAAACATCGGAGAGAATCGCGGAAATATTATTAAATGAAAATTGAAAGTATTCATTAATCAATGGATTTAGAATCCGCTGTACAACAAGTAAAAATATTAACCACAGAGTACACAGAGAAGACCCAGAGGTAACAGAGATAAAAATCTTCCTCCGCGTTCTCTGCGCCACCTCAGTTAACTCTGCGGTAAAAAACCGCGTTGTTAAACAATTCTAAGAAATATTAACCACAGAGTACACAGAGAAGACCCAGAGGTAACAGAGATAAAAATCTTCCTCTTCGTTCTCTATACCTGCTCAGTTAACTCTGCGGTAAAAAACCACTTTGTTAGACAATTCTAAAAAATATTAACCACAGAGTACACAGAGAAAACTCAGAGGTAACAGAGATAAAAATCTTCCTCTTCGTTCTCTATACCTGCTCAGTTAACTCTGCGGTAAAAAACCACTTTGTTAGACAATTCTAAAAAATATTAACCACAGAGTACACAGAGAAAACTCAGAGGTAACAGAGATAAAAATC
>CAYUVK010000027.1:0-50138 GCA_964448105.1 uncultured Ignavibacteriaceae bacterium | reverse complement strand
CAATTGTAAATTTTTTAAAATGGGCCTTAACCGACGGTGAGAAATATGCAAAAGAGCTATACTATGCTCCGCTACCTAAGGAAGTGGTAAAATTAGATGAAAAGAAGATTGATCAAATAGCAACTAAATAATCGAAAAAAAAGTTTCCTCATATATTTAGTTATACTTCTCCTACCCCGTTCCTTCGACTATAAAGGGCGCCCAAAAGGTGTCCTTTTTTTTTGTACTAAGAAATCAATTTTTTAATCAACTGAATCTGTCCGGCATGATAAACATCATGCATAGCTATACCAATTAATAACCTCGTTATTTTTTGCTTTTCATTTTCAGGTTTATTTCGTAATTCCTTATTTAAATCCGGGATCAAATTATAAAGTTCTTCATGAAGGCTGTTTAATAATTTTTTCTGCTTTATCCATTCAGCTCCGGATAGAGTATTTGGGCTTTCAAACCAGTTTGTTCCTTTTAACGGAAATTTTATACCCGGATCTTTTCTAATTCTCTGCATCACCCTATAAATCCAGTAAGATGTATGAACAGTAATTTCATAAATATTATGTCTCCCTTTGGATGGTCTTCTTAATGCATCATTGGCTGTTACACCTTTTAAAGAACTATGGAGATTAGGACCATGCCAGGCTTTTCTAAAATAAGCTTCTTCTAAAACATCTGTGAAGAAGATAGTGTTTTTTGACAAAGTTTTGGTTTTCATATGATTAAATAAGTTTATTTAAGAAAAGTTGATTAATCTGCCGAAGATTAAATAGGATGAACAGCTTAGATAATATAGAAATATTTTAAAATAAATTCTCTATTTCTCTGTGATGGAATATTAAATAATCATTTTCTTTCTTGCAAATAATTTTTATTTTATTCACAAATATTTTTGAAATAGAGATTGATATAAAATATTATGAGATATTATGTTAAAGCAAAGTTAAAAAAGGGAAGGGGAGAACAACTCAAAGAATCAATTGAAAGCGGGACACTTGGAAAAGGTTCTGTTGCCGGAGGTGAGTATATAAGAAATATGAAGAATGCACGATTAATAGAGAATAATTTTGCAGTTTGGATAGAAGTCTGCTTTTGTGATATTCCTCTAGCCGAAGAAAAACCTTATTGGGAAGAATATTTTGATTTAATCCAAATTACAGATTCTGCCATTAGGAAAGCGTGCAAGCATGAAACCGGAAGAGATTTTTGGAGCTGTATTGATTGCAATTGCACCGATAAAAAAGAAAAGGAATTAAATAAGCAGGGAAGTTCGTTTCTAAATAGTCTGTCTAAAACTCTAAGTTCAAGTTTAATTTCAAAAACTATTAATCAATAAATATAATATGAACAACACAAACAAAAAGGTAGCAGGTTTAGGGGGAGTATTTTTTAAATGTAAAGATCCAGGGAAAATTAAAGAATGGTATCAAAAAAATTTAGGATTAGTTACAAATGAATACGGTTCTCTCTTTGAATTTATACAGGCTGATAAACCGGGTAAAAAAGGATACTTGCAATGGAGTCCATTTCCGCAGGATACAAATTATTTTGAACCTTCTAATAAAGATTTCATGATAAATTATAGAGTTGAAAACCTGGAGGAACCGGTTAAAGAACTTGAGAGTAACGGGGTAATAATTCTTGATAAAATTGAGGAGTATGAATATGGAAAGTTTGTTCATATTCTTGATCCTGAAAATAATAAAATAGAATTATGGGAACCTATTGATTCTGTTTTCGATAAATTATATATGGGGAAAACCACTAAATAAATTGAAATATTTGTATTTTAATTTTTCAATTTTATAATCAAATATGTTAAGCTATTTAATTTTGGGATTTACATTTGGCTTTGCTGCAGCAGCACAGCCGGGGCCCCTGCAGACTTATATTATTTCCCAGACTTTTACTAATGGATGGCGTAGAACTTTACCGGCATCATTTTCCCCCCTTATTAGTGATGTTCCAATTATTATTTTAGTATTATTTTTATTGAGCCAGGTTCCAGCGTGGTTAATTCAGTTTCTTCACATTGCTGGTGCATTATTCCTTTTTTACCTCGTTTATGATACATTTAAAACCTGGAAAAATTATGATACCCAAAAGAGAGCTGAATCCCGGACAAATCAACAAACATTATTTAAAGCTGCTCTGGTAAATTTTCTAAATCCAAATCCATACCTCGGATGGAGTCTTGTAATGGGTCCTCTTTTTTTAAGGGGATATAAAGAAGCACCAATAAATGGTGTTGCATTGATAATTAGTTTTTATGCTACACTTATTATTGGCATTGCCGGTATTATTTTTCTTTTTGCTTTTGCAAAAAATTTTGGTCCTAAAGCAGTTAAAATCATGCTTGGCATATCGGTAGTTGCACTTGCATGTTTTGCATTTTATCAGTTGTGGCTTGGATTGAAATAATATATTTTATAGTAAAATTATATTTTATTTTCTAAGTGATATAAATAAAATAGCAGTTCGATATAACTGATTAATATACATAACTTTCCATATAAAAATTCCCAATAATTTTAGTAATATTTTTTATAGCATTAAAATTCATTTGTTATTTAACAATAATAAAATTATACAAAGGAAAATATACATCGGCTGCTATATTACCTTGATAGGCATAGTAGTATAACATATATTGTATTAATTCTTTGGAGAAATTATGGATGATTCAAGAATATCCTCTGATTTAATAAGAGGCCACATAAACACAATCATATTGAAATTATTAAAGGATGGCGAAAAATATGGCTATGAAATAGGTAAGCTTATTTCAACATCTTCAAACGGTGAGTACGAATTGAAAGAAGCTTCAATGTACTCAAGTCTTAAAAGAATGGAGCAGAATAACCTGATAGAATCTTACTGGGGAGATGAAACACAAGGTGCCCGCAGAAGGTATTATAAAATAACGGGAAAAGGAAAGGCTAAGTATATTGAAAGTAAAAAGAATTGGGAATCTATAAAAAAATTACTTGATAAATTGATTTAACTAAAAAGGAGATAATTACCAGTATGAACAAGAAAATAAAAAAATACCTCGATGAAATCTTTAAACCTTATGAAGATTTAAAAATAATAAAAGAATTAAAAGAGGAACTTCTTTCAAATATGCAGGAAAAATTTGATGATCTTTTAAAGGAGGGAATTAATGAAGATTCGGCTTATCAAAAAACAGTCGATTCCTTAGAAGATATATCCGAAATTATTGAGAGCATTTCAGATAAGACAAAAGAACTAAATCAAAAAGTCAATGAACCAACGATACTAAGAAGCGGGAATTTATCAAAAAGCAGTATGGTTAATTCCAAGCTCAATTCGGTTGATTTAAAATCTGGAATCTTTAATTATAGTGATTTTAAAAATTCGGATTTCAGCAACTCTGATTTGTCGGGGAGCACCTTTAAAAGCAGTGATCTAAAGAATGTAAATTTCGGGAATGCGAATTTGAAAAGTTCACTTTTTAGAAGCAGCGATCTCGAAAATTGTAACTTTAGTTCTGCAAACCTTGAATTTTGCAAAATTATAAAATCCAGTTTAAGAGGAGCAAAATTTGAAAATGCATCGCTCAATAATGCCAACTTTAGCTATTCAGAATTATCAGGAATTAGTTTTGAAAATATGCAGTTAGAGGGGACTGTATTCGATTATTCAAGTTTGAGGGGAGCATCTTTTAAAAATGCAACTCTTAATAATGTGTCATTCAAGACTAATGTTAAGAGGACTATTTTCGACGGGGCAAAAATAGATAAAATAACTTATGCCTTATTAAAAGGTTATAAGGCAGATTTGACGAATGTGAAAATCATTTAAGTAAAAAGTGAAAGATTATGAAAACGAAAGCTTATAAGGGCAAAGGAATGGATGGCTTTATTGCCCGTTCTCATAATAAAAATGCATGAAAAAATATTATGGAACAGTATAAATCATGGGCAAAAAATTTATCAAGCTCTATCCAAAAAAATAATAAACTGCTTAATAACTTTTAAATATATACTAAGGAAAATTTGGTCCTAATTTTATTTTCACAATTTTATTCGTGGGTGACCATTTTCCCAATCAATCCTCATTTCTCTCCCGTAAAAATTTCGTAAATTTGATTCAGTTAATAAATCCCTTGTCCTTCCGGCTGAATGAATCTTTCCGTTTTGTAAAAGTAAAGTATATTGAAACACAGGCACTATTTCTTCAACGTGATGCGATACATATAAAAGCGTTGGGGCATTTATAATTTCAGTTATTTGTGTAATTAGAGAAAGGAAATTTTCCCTGGCAAATATATCGAGTCCGGTACATGGTTCATCAAGAATTAAAAGCTCGGGTGAACACATTAATGCCCGTGCGACTATTACTTTCTGTTTTTCTCCCTGAGATAATGTGTAGTACATTCTGTCTTTAAAATCAGATAATTCAAATTGTTCAATTAAACCGGCAGCTTTTATTATATCTTCTTCCAGGGGTTTTTCATAAAGACCAATGCTGGCAAATTTGCCGCTTAGGATTATCTCTTCAACGGTATCCATAGTATAAAGTGCTTCCTGCAATGATGAGCTTACCCAGCCGATCGATTTTCGTAATTCTCTTAAATCTACTCGACCAAATTTTTTACCCAGCACTGTCATTTCCCCTTCGGAAGGGAAGAGATATCCGGTAATCATTTTTAAAAGTGATGTCTTTCCTGAGCCGTTAAGTCCTATAACAGCCCAATTTTCTCCCGGTTTTATTTTCCAGTTAATATTTTTCAAAATGTAAGAGCCATCGAATCGTAACGATGCATTTTTTATATCTAAAATCAAAGAATTACTCATTTTTATTCATAAGAAATATGGAAACAGATTTGTTTATTTTCAGATCTTTCAATTTTAATGAATGTAATTACTTATTTTTACCGGACACAATTTCTAAAAATAAGAATTTTACTAAATTGATTTCAAAAAATAACAGTATAAATGTAATTATATTATAAACAGTATTAATTATTATGAATCAAAAAGAATTAAAAAAGCAATATAAACAAACTATAATCCCGATGGGTATATTTCAAATTAAAAATTTAATTGATAGATAAATATTTATCGGAAGGAGTAAGAATTTAAAAGGAAAGCTGAATAGTATTAAGTTTCAGCTTGAAATGGGTCCTTTTATAAATAAAGAATTACAAGAAGCTTTTACTGAATACGGAGAGAAAAATTTTTTATTTGAAACTATTGATTTACTCGAACCAAAAGAAGACCCGAACTATGATTATAGTGACGATCTGAGATTATTGGAAGAGATGTGGCTGGAAAAACTTCAGCCATATGATGAGAAGGGATATAATATAAAAAAGAATAAGGTAATTCATTTTACGACAATTTTTTAAATACTTTTATAAAGAAGAAAATTATTTCAAGTAAGATGTGATTGAAATTATTTCAAGTATTAAAATAAATGTTATAATTAATAATTAAACTATAATTAAAAAATGGAACTATCAGGAAATACAATTCTAATAACCGGCGGAACATCAGGCATCGGGAAAGGTTTTACGGAAGATTTTTCTCAAAGAAATAATAAAGTAATCATTTGCGGAAGAAGGGAAGAGCGGCTGGTTGATATTAAAAAAAAGTATAAAAATGTAGATATAATAATTTGTGATGTTACAAATGCTGAGCAAAGAAAATCATTGGCTGTTCAGGTAATAGAAAAATTTCCCGGTGTTAATGTATTAATTAATAACGCCGGTATTCAATTGCCTGCTGATTTATCTAATAAATTGGATTTAAATAAATTAAATAACGAATTTGAAACTAATTTAATCGCCCCGGTACATTTAGTTTCGCTTTTTATTCAGCATCTTAAAAGTAAAAAGGAATCAGCTATAATAAATATTTCTTCCGGATTAGCATTTGTTCCTTTGGCTCTTGTACCGATTTATTGTGCTACTAAGGCAGCTATTCATTCATATACATTATCGCTTCGGCATCAATTAAAGAAGACATCTGTAAAGGTGTTTGAAATTATTCCTCCTTCCGTTGATACCGAGCTTGGGTATGAAAGAAGAAAAGATAAAAATCAAACCCACGGCGGTATTCCCGTAAACGAATTTATTAATGAATCAATGCAAGCAATTGGAAATGATTTATTTGAAGCGCCTATAGATGGAGCAAAAAATCTATATGAAAAAGGAGAGGAACTATTTCAGGTTTTAAATAAATAAATAATATTACAGATTGAATTTGAATAAAGAATCGCATCAAAAATAATACAAATACTTAATCTTGAGTACCGCTGCCAGGCTTGCTAGATGCATTCTTTCGGGCAATTGATTTCCATTTAAATCATATTGAGGGCTCCTGTCATTCAATTGATTAATTGCAAAATATATCCAGCTTTTGGGAGAAAAATTATAAGAGTATAATACTCCTAATATAATTCTCTCAAGATGATCAGTTTCTGTTTCATATAAATTATCAATATAAACTCTTAAGTTCATATTGTTTATTGGTGTAAATGAAAAGTATGGACGGGCATTATAAGTGATATCCTGTAAACTGCCGTCCGGTTTTTTTTCAATATTAACACTTCCTGAAGTTCCTAAAGAGAGACTATTTAAAATTTTCCAGTCTACCGATGCACCAACCCATGTATAATGTCCAATATAATCACGAGAAAAATTATATGATTTGGTATTCCCGCCGTAAATATTTGCATTCCAGTTGGGATCTACATTAAACCATGAACTAAAATCAAGTTCATAACTATTATAAACAATTCCTTCATCTTTAGTCTTTGCATATAAAAAATCTAGTTCAAATCCCCAATTGCTTCTAAAATTCATATTGTATCCAAGCAAAAAACCATGATCAGTATAATTTTCATAATTCTTGCGATATAGATACAAACCACCATATGGAAAGACTTGCCTGACTGCACCTTTATCAGGTTTGAATAAAGGTCCATGTAGCGTTGTTATTTGTGTAGTGCCGGTCCAGGGTACATAACCAACCTGGCTAATATCAAAATTGTCTCCTACGAAACGGAACCTTGCAAAATTTGCAAATTTATCTCCGAATTGGATAAAGCCTGCAGATGCAGCATAATCACCGCTTGAATTTTTTATAGATCTTGCAAGCTGGTATGATAACTGCCATTCAGACGTACGAAACGCGCCGTCCACATCAATGACACCATAAGTATTTGTTCTTGTTTGTTTACCGACGTATAATAATCCAACGGAAGAATTTTTAAAAATATTTTTTTTGATACGGCCTGAAGCGAAGTAGGCTCTTTGTTCGGTTTGGTGTGTGCTATCCTCGTCTATATAATCTTTCTCACCGGTTATTGCAGCAAATCCTCCATATTCCCAGTCATTCAAGCGTCCAAAAGCTTTAGCTCCCACAATAAGTGGAACTGTAGAACCATCCGGCAGTACTTTGCCTATTCTGCGGGAATAAAAAATATTTAATGGTTGATAAAACCCTGTATTTTGTTCTTTCCCGGAAGCTGTAAATATTTCACTTCCTTCGGTAAAGAAAGGGCGTCTTTCGTCAAAAAATGTTTCATATCTTGATATATTAAAATTGTATGGATCGGCTTCAATTTGAGCAAAGTCCGGGTTTGCAGTTAATTGAAATTTTATTTTTGGAGAAGGATTATAAAGAATATCTAAACCTGCTTCAGGATCTACTTTATATTTCCCGTCTTTTATATATGATGCTTTAGAAAAGCCGACAGGATAAATCTCCAGGTTTAACCCGTGAACTGTCGGATGGAAATCTTTAAATATCAATTTACCGAATTTTGAAACTCGCTGCCCTTCATTTTGGTTATATTTATTCCAGTAAATGTCCTCAGAATTAATTGCTCTCCACCGATCGAAGTCCAAACCCCATTCACTTAATTTATCATCATACTGGATTGATTTATAAGGAATTTTCCATTCAATAACATATCCCCATGAATAAATTTTGGAAGCGGAAAACCAGATCCCATCCCAGCTGTAATCCCTGTTTCTTGCATCATCCAGTAATCTTGAGTCAGCTTTAACTCCCGAGGCATTTACAGCAAATTTATACGCAGTTTTATTATCTTCAAAAGAATCCAGTATTATTGAGACTATATCACCTGCGAAATCATCCTGCATCCCGGTAAATGCAGTAATATCTTTTTTATTATCATAACAAATCATCAGTGCATATAAATCATAATCAGTTGTTAAAACTTTTGCTACAGTTCTAACAGTTGGCGGTTGATTATAATAAGGTGATAGCTGGAAGAAATCCGAAACAGAATCAGCTGTGCTCCATACCGGGTCGATTTCGCCGTCAATTTTTATATCAGCACTTGTTTTTTCTAGAATAATTTTTTTTGTTTGAGAGAAAGTTATTAATGAAATTGTGAGAATTAATAAAAGGGAAAAGAGAAATTTTATCATACTTTCTTGAGCTTATAGTCTACTTATCTGAATAACTTTTTTATATTTAGACTTAATTGTTAAAAAAAGGTTGTTAAATACCATGGAATTATTTTTAATCTAATTCTATAACAAGAGCTATTAAAATATTACACTTTTATGATATTCGGCTATATTCAATTTTGAAAGGATTTTCAAATAGATTATTAAAGTAATCGAATTAAAAAAATTAAAGCAATATTTATTTTTAAAGGTGATGTTGTGATAAATGATAAATAGAAAATATCAATATGTAGCTAATATTAAATATTAAATAAAACTATTTTTTCAATTTAAGTTAAAATTTAACAATCAAAATCCGCTTATTACTTAAGAAGGATTTCCCGATATGCTCGTAATAGCTTTCAGCTCTTTCAGGGATCTAAGACCATTTTAATTAAATATTACTAAAAATTTATTTTTTAAGGAGAAAATGAAACAAATCATAACAATAAATATTTTACTATTATTATTTTTTATTTGGGGAAGTTTTACAGGAATATCAGAACCATTATTTGCACAAGATAATTCAGCAAAAGTTCTGTGCAGATATCCTACTCTTTATGATAATACTATTGTTTTTGAATCATATGGAAATTTATGGAGAGTAAACCGCAATGGTGGAACTGCAAGCAGGCTTACTACTGATAAGGGTTTTGACATTATGCCACGTTTTTCTCCCGATGGTAAAACAATTGCTTTTACAGGGGATTATGACGGTAATGTGGATGTTTATACAATTCCGGCTGATGGCGGTGTTGTTAAAAGACTTACTTTCCATTCCGATGTAGTTAAAGAAGCAACTCTCAGATGGGGACAGGATAATATGGTGGTATCATGGACACCTGACTCTAAGAATATCATTTTTCTTTCAAGGCGAAATACATTTAATTCCTGGTTTGGAAGATTATTCTCAGTTCCCGTTGAAGGAGGACTACCGGAACAGATTCCATTACCAAAGGGAGGCTTGTTATCATATAATTCTGATGGTGGTAAGATTGCGTACAACAGGATTTTTAGAAACTTCAGGACTTGGAAAAAATATTATGGCGGATTAGCCCAGGATATCTGGATATATGATTTTAATTCAAAAAAGATTGATCGGATCACTGATTGGAAAGGTACAGATTCTTATCCGATGTGGTATAAGAATACAATTTATTTTGCTTCCGATAGAGGACCTGAAAACAGGATGAACATCTGGGCGTATGATATTCAAACGAAAAATTTCAGACAAATAACTAACTTCAAAGATTATGATGTTGATTGGCCAAGTTTAGGTAATAATGGAATTGTATTCCAGAATGGAGGTTCATTATATGTCATAGATTTGCCGGAAGAAAAATTACATGAAATAAAAGTCAATGTTCCGGATGATGGTAAGCACTCCCGTCCACGCTGGGTAAATGTTAATAAAGAGATAGTTACTTATGAAATTGCTCCTAATGGTAAACGGGCTTTGTTCGGAGCAAGAGGAGATGTATATACTGTTCCGGAGGAACACGGCAATATCAGGAACTTAACACAAACATCCAATGCCCGTGAAGAGAACCCGTCATGGTCGCCGGACGGTAAAAGGGTTGCATATGTTACGGACATTACGGGTGAAAGTGAAATAGCCGTTAAATCATCGAATGGATCCGGTGAAGAACAAGTTTTAACCGGTCGAAAGAAAGGATATTTTTATGGTCCGGTTTGGTCGCCGGGAAGCGATATGCTTACATTCTCTGATAATGAAAAAACTCTTTGGTATATAAATATTAAAGAGAAGAGATTAATTAAAATAGATCAATCAACAAGGAATGAGATTCACGATTATAGCTGGTCGCCCGATGGTTTATGGATTGCTTACAGCAAGACTGCCAATAACAATTATAATAATATTTATTTATACAATCTAAACGATAACAAAGCAGTAAATGTTAGTTCTGTAATGAATGATGATTTTGAACCGGTTTTTAGCCATGACGGAAAATACCTTTTCTTTATTTCATCCAGACATGAAAATCCTGTATCAAGCCAGGTAGAATTTAATATGGCAACCCAGAAGATGGGTGGAATTTATGTTGCAACTCTTCAAAAAGCTGAACCGTCTCCTTTTGCTCCGCGTTCGGATGAAGGAACAATCGAAACTAAAAATGATACATCAAAAAAATCGCCATGGAAACCGGGAGCAATTAATCCGGTTCATATTGACATCAACGGTTTAATGTCCAGGGCGATCCCTCTGCCAATACCTGCCGGAAATATTAATCATTTATCAACTTCAGGTGAGATGGTTTATTATATGACATCTCCGGCTGGTACAGTTGATGGTCCCAAATTGGTTGGTGAAAAAGATACACTTCATGTGTTTGATATGGAGAAGAGGGAAGCATCAAGTCTTGTTTCTTTGCTTGAAGGTTATGAACTTAGTGCTGACGGGAGCAAAATTATTTATCAGCAAAAAGATAAATATATTATTTCCGATTCCCAGCCTGGAACTGACAAAAAGAAAAATGAAAAGACATTAAATTTATCGGATATGAAAACCGAGATCAGCCCGTTAGCTGAATGGAATGAGATGTTTTACCAGGCATGGAGATTGGAACGCGATTTCTTTTATAATACGGAAATGAATGGCAAGAACTGGGAAGAAATTAAAGCAAAATATGAAAGGATCCTTCCTGAATTAACCTGCAGGGCAGATTTAAATTATTTAATAGGGGAGATGATTGGTGAACTTCAAAATTCTCATACTTATGTAGGCGGGGGAGACGAACCTAAAAATGATTATAATCCTACAGGATTATTAGGTGTCGATTTTGCACTTGATAAGTCTTCCGGCAGATACTATTTCAAAAAAATCTATAACGGTGATAATACAAGAGATGAATTCCGTTCTCCTTTAACAGAGCCCGGAGTAAATGCAAAAGAAGGTGATTTCCTCTTGGCAGTAGATGGTCATGAGCTTAAAGCGCCTCAAAATCCTTATAGTCTTTTTGTGAACAGTCCGGGTAAAACCGTAACACTAACTTTATCAGATGATGCACAAGGTTCAAAGAAGCATGATGAAGTTGTTAAGCCTATAACAAATGAATTAAATTTAAGATTAAAGGATTGGATTGATCATAACAGGGAAATAGTAAATAATGAATCTGATGGCAGGATAGGTTATATATATTTGTCCGATATGGATGATGTAGGTATGAATCAATTTGTCCGCCAGTTCTATCCGCAAATACGTAAAGAGGGTTTAATAGTTGATGTTAGATATAATGGCGGCGGAAATATCGATCAAATTTTACTAGAACGATTAAGAAGGATTTTAATTGGAATGGAAACAAACCGGCAGGGTGAGACCGGAACAATTCCGGGAGAAGTCCTCAATGGATACAAGGTTGCATTAATAAATCATTATTCAGCGTCAGATGGGGATATTTTTCCATATTACTTTAAAAAATATAATTTAGGTCCGCTTATTGGAACAAGAACATGGGGCGGTGTAAGAGGGATCCGGGGATACTGGAATTTATTGGATGGCGGTTTTATTACTGTACCTGAGTTCACCATATATGGATTAAATTCAGAATGGGTAATTGAGAACCATGGTGTGGCACCCGATTTTGAGGTAGATAATCTCCCGGGTGATGAAATATCAGGTAAAGATGCACAATTGGAGAAAGGGATAAATTATATTATGGAAAAAATTAAAGTACATCCGATGGAGATTCCTAAACGTCCTCCATTACTGCCTGCTTTTCCGCCCAATAATGGAGAATAAAGAATTCTATCTGTATTATAAAGAATAATTTATAAAATAATCCTCTCTTTACGGGAGGATTTTTTTATTCTTTAAAGAATTCCATTTTAATACACACCGCCAACACCATATCGAATTGATACATATCTATAATGATTTTTTTCAATATTAATTGAAAAATATTGTTTCCGAATTCGGAATGATAGTTGAATAAAGAAAATAAACTTAAACTTTTTGCTATAGCTGTTAACTATTTTTTAACTTCCTTTAAGGTGCAAAATGGAAGACTTCGACAGAATAATTATCAAAGACGTGGTAATTGAAATTGTAAACCTGACTCGGGCAACATATAAAGAAGCTCTCATATTCAAAGAAATATTGAATGTTGATTTAGCAAGAAATTACAAAAAGATTGTCATTGATATTAGGCAATGCGAATTTATTGATTCAACATTTCTTGGTGTACTTGTTTTTATAAAGAAAAACATCAATGAATTGGGCGGCGATGTAAAAATAGTAAAATCCTATTCCAATGTTAGAACTATTATGGAAAAAGTTGGAACTAATAGATTCTTTAGCATCTTTAATACAATTGAAGCTGCCGTGCAAAGTTACGGTTCAAAAGAGATAATAAATAGTCATCAACTCATAAAACAAGATTCCAGGAAAAGAATCGGTATGGAAAGACTTTTTCTTCTTAATAGTTAAATATTTCTACTGCTCAACAACAGATTACCTGCAAGAAGTTTCTTAAATAAATAATTGAATATACATTATTTCATTCTTCTTCTTACAGGTAATTGTATTTAATAATTGAACTTCTTTTAATTCTAGCAAAACCTTCCTGAATGGCTAAACATTATTTATGCAAGAGTTGTTCAAAGTACTTCTCTGTTGCTATGATTCATTGCATAAATTAATAAAATTCTGATTAATACTTCTATAAATTACTGCCGGAAGTTTCATCAAAAACGTAAGATGCTTTAAATTAAACGGGAATTCGTTAATCATATTTGATTTTGATTATTAATTAACTAAAGAGTAGATATGTATGCGCAATCTCACGAGGTATGATTAAGTTTTTATTTATTTAGGTGATGACAAAAAGAAGGTAATACTATGAAAAAAATATTCTTGTTTATTTTTCTAACCGGCTTAGTTACTTTTTTATATCCACAAACTGATAAAAGCAAATCGCATGATAATGACATGGATATGAAGATAAAAGGTAATGTACAGTTACCGATAGATTGGGAAGTGCGTTTTGATAAAGCAAATGCAAGTAAAAATGATATGAAGCTTGTTAAAGATAGTGATTATTATCATTTTACCACTGGACCAGCTGCAATTTATTATAATCCAAAAGACAAAGAATCCGGAGAATATAAAATTGAAGCCAGCTTTATTCAAACAAAACCTTCCAAACACCCTGAAGCTTTTGGCATTTTCTTCGCCGGTTCCGATTTGCAAAAAGAAAATCAGCATTATTTATATTTTCTTGTCAGACAGGATGGGAAATATCTTATCAAGGAACGCAATGGAAATGATACAAAAGAAATTGTTAAATGGACTGCAGATAAAAATGTTAATCCGCAGAATAAAAATGGTCAAACAATCAATAAATTAGCAATTACAATCGATAAAAATGATATCACATTTAGTGCAAATGGAGAAAAAGTAAAAACGCTCGACAAATCTAATCTGGGAATTACAAATGGAATTGTTGGTTTAAGGATAAATCATAATCTTGATGTTAAAGCAAGTAATTTCACTATTAAGAAATTATAAAGTTTAATTATTTATTGAAGAAAGAAAATAACATTATATTTCGTTATTGTATTTTTAACCAAGCAATTATTATTGGTTTTTAATATTGATATTAAGTCTATGATTGAAAAATAGAATTGACTATTTTAAATAAGTCTTTTTTAGGATAAAACAAATTAACTACCTTTTATTTTTCACCTCCCGGTTATATTTTAATTGTTTAAATTAATTAGTAATTTTTTAATTTTGTTTAGATTATATATATCAATGAATACAAGAAACGATAAACCTAAAAGTTTTTGTGGAATATTTGGAGTATTCGGTACACCGGAAGCTGCTCTGCAATCTTATTATGGATTACATGCTTTACAGCATAGAGGACAGGAAGCCTCGGGAATTGTTACAAAAAGCATTAATGAGAAAGGACATTCTGTTTTTAACATTTATAAAGATGAAGGTTTGGTATCGGAAGTATTTGCCGATCCTAAGATATTTAAGGATGTTTTAGTAGGAAATTCGGCAATTGGACATAACAGGTATTCAACAACAGGCTCTTCACAATCTAAAAAAAATATTCAACCCTTTGTAGTTCAGTATAGAATGGGGAATCTATCAGTTTCACACAATGGTAATTTAACTAATGCAAAAGAATTACGTGAAGAATTAGTAAATGAAGGAGCTATCTTTCAAACTACCAGCGATACGGAAGTAATTCTTCACCTAATCGCACGAAGTAAATTAAATGACCAGATTGAACAAATAAAGGAGGCAATCTCAAAAATTGAAGGAGCTTATTGTTTAATCATTCTGACTGATGATAAACTAATTGCTGCGCGTGATTCTTACGGATTTCGCCCTTTAGCACTTGGAAAATTAAACGGAGCTTTTTTAGTTGCATCTGAGACCTGTGCTTTTGATATACTAAGTGCAAAATTTATTAGAGAAGTAGAACCAGGGGAAATGATTATTATTGATGATGAAGCTTTAGAAAAAAATGAAGTAAAATCAATTAAACATTTGCCCTTTAATAATGTAAGTAAAAAACATTGTATATTCGAATACATTTACTTTTCCCGCCCGGATAGCTTTATATTTGGACATAATGTTGATAAAATGAGAAGGCGTCTTGGTAAAGTATTGGCTAAAAAACATCCCGTGGTTGATAAAGATGGTGAAAGAGTAATTGTAATAAGTGTACCTGATAGTTCAAATACCTCTGCATTGGGTTACCAGACAGAACTTGAAAAACTGGGGATAGATTCTAAATTGGAAATAGGACTGATCCGGAGCCATTACATCGGAAGAACATTTATTCAGCCGGGGCAGCAAAAAAGAGAAATTGGTGTAAGAATTAAATTTAATGTTGTTAAGGGTGTTTTGGAAGGGAAAACAGTTGTAGTTGTTGATGATTCTATTGTCAGGGGAACGACGTCAAGACAATTAATTAATTTAATAAGGGAAGCTAAGCCTAAAGAAATTCATTTAAGAATTTCATCTTCCCCAATTCAATTCCCTTGTTATTACGGAATGGATTTTCCTAGCAAGGAAGAGTTAATTGCAAATCAGTGTAATGGTGATGTAAAAGAAATAGAGAAACGGCTTTGTGTTGACAGTCTTGAATATTTAACTATTGATGAAATGCTCGAAGCAGTTTCGGAAGCAGGTCCGGAAAATTTCTGCACTGCTTGTTTTTCCGGTAACTATCCAACTCTTGTAGATTCTTCCTATAAGAAAGAAATGTATGAAGTTTAAGGGGCTATGTTTTTTTTTTATTATCTTAATAGTTGTTCCTGCTTTTTTACCTCGATTTACTTTTCAAAGTGAAGCTTTAGCAGGGCAGAATGATGTATTTTCCAAAGTAATTTATTTTGTAAAATATAAATATTATGTTTCATCAGCTGAAGTTGAAGAGAAAGTAAAAACACAATCTTTTTTTTTAAAGGATCAATTAAAAAAAACTATAAACCCGCTTAAGGCTGTTCAACTTTCCATCGATCACTTTGCGAATAATCTTGGTGCCAACGATGATGTACTTTCAAGAATTATAAAAGTGACTATTAACAATCCTGCTGATTCCGTTTCTTTTTTAAATGCAATAAGAACTGACCCTTCTGTAGAGTTTGTTCAGCGATCAAATACCTATAAAATTGATTATATTCCTAATGATAGTCTTGTATCCGGGCAATGGGGATTAAACAAAATACAAGCCTTTGATGCCTGGAATATTACCCAGGGTTCTGATTCTGTTCTTCTAGGAATAATTGATACAGGAATAGATTATAAGCATCCTGATTTGAAAAATAAAATCTATTATAATCCGGGAGAAATTGGTTTAGACAAAAATGGTGAAGATAAAAGATTTAACGGGATAGACGATGATCATAACGGCTTTGTTGATGATTATATGGGGTGGGATTTTACCAACCGTGTCGGTTTTCCTTTTGATTCTACAGCGGGAGATTATTTAAATTGGGATAATGATCCCAATGATGAGCACGGACATGGAACTGCAATTGCTGGAATTGCCGGGGCTGAAACAAATAATATTAGCGGGGTTGCAGGTGTAGCACCTAAAATTAAAATATTAAATATACGTGCTTTTGATCCTACCGGTGTCGGAGATGAAGATGATGTAGCATCTGCTATATTATATGCCGTTAAGATGGGAGTAAAAGTAATTAATATGAGTTTCGGCGATGTTTCATTTTCATATGTTCTTAAAGATGTTATTAAATATGCATATTCAAAAAATATAGTGCTGGTTGCAAGTTCAGGTAATTCCGGGAACGATGAAGCACATTATCCTTCCGGGTATTCTGAAGTGATAAGTGTGGGTAATTCAACTGAAGATGATTATATTGCTTCAAGCTCGAGTTATGGTTCTACTTTGGACTTAGTTGCCCCGGGAACATTAATTTTATCAACTTCAAAAGATGGCGGATATTCAGTCGTAAGCGGTACTTCTGCATCAGCCCCGTTTGTTTCAGCTGCTGCAAGTTTGATTCTATCATTAGGGAATTATACTAATGAGGAGGTTAAACAAATTTTGAAATCTACTTCTGATGACATCGAACAGCCTGGCTGGGATTCAAGGAGCGGAGCAGGGAGGTTAAATCTTTATAAAGCATTAAGCATAAATGCACCTTCTGTTATTAAATTTAATTATCCAAGGCAGGATTTTGCGACAAACCGCGATACACTTCAAATATCTGCTTCAATTCTATCGCCATATTTTTTGAAATATGATCTTTATTACGGTATAGGATTAAATCCCGACAACTGGACTCCACTTTTTCAAAACGGACAATACCAATTTGCTAATAAAAATATTTACACACTCGATGCTAAGTCGCTGCCGGATACTGTTTATGATCTTCGTCTTGTTGTGTACTTAAGTAACGGCAGGACTATGGAAGAAAGAACCAACTTTTATATTATGCGTGCTCCGCCAATAATTCAATTGATTTCAAGGGGACCGGCATTTTATGGAAATGTTTCAACAATATTAGCAGTGCTTTATACTGATGAGCTAAGTACTGCACGTATGTATTACAGGCTGAACGGATCAACTAATTTTGATTTTATAACACTTGATGGGTTTAATATAAATAACAGGTTCGTAAAGCAATATCATTATGGATTTATCCCGAGAGAATTAATTAAAACAAACAGTACTTATGATGTATATTTTGAAGCTGAAAATTTAGCCGGGTTAAAAACTGTAATAGACAATAAAGGAAATTATTTTGAGTTTAGTTCATCATTTAACATAAACAATGCAGCCGAATATGAACTTTCATATAACTTACCGCCAGGTAGCATTTATCAAAATCCTTTATATATTACTTCCGGTGATTCTAATGAAGTTGCTTTTAGAAGCGTGAACGACCTTGCAACAACCGGATTCTATAAATTATCAAATAATTCTTTTGAAAAAATTGATTCATTAAAGAATATTATTGTGCAAGATTACGGAGATTTTAACCACAATGGTCAAAAAGATATACTGGGCTTATTTGTGTACAATGGCTACTTATTAGAACAAGAAAATTCTACATCATCAAAATTTGTTCAAACATATTCAGACACTTCAAGTTCTTTCTGGCCGATCCTTGCACAGGATATTGATAATGACGGAAAAACTGAAGTGCTGGCAGTAAGCAGTGATTCATCAATTACCGTTTGGAAAGTTACAAATGATTTGAAAGTTACCGATCCTATAAAACTTGTTAATTTTTCTCCTAAAGGTATGGAAGGAAATATATACGATTCTCCCCATGCAGTGATTGCTGATTTGGATGGTGATGGAAAAAATGAGATATGGATGGTCGATAAAGACGGCGATATTTTTGATTATAAGGTTGCTGGTCCGGATAATTTTGTACAAGGAAAAGTGTTCTCTACCGGTTTTCTCAGCTCATCTTCATATCTAACATCCGGCGATTATAATGGTGACGGAAAAAAGGAGCTCGCAGTCTTGCTTCATTCAATTACAGATATAGATGCTGCTCCGTTTTACCGTCTTTTAATATTTAATATAATTTCGGATTCAATTAATGTGCTTTATGATCAAGCATTTATTGATGCAGCTTCGGAATTTAATTCTTCTTTCCAGAAAGCAGATAACAGCATTCGTTTTGCAGATATTGATAATGACGGCAAAGACGAGTTAATCCTTTTTACTTACCCTTATTCTTATATCTTTAAATATAACAATGGTAATAACGATATTATTTCTTATAAAGAAAATATTAATTCCAATTCTATTTTTATTGGAGATTTGAATCAAAATGGAGTTCAAGAAATTGCATTCCCGACAAATAACAAAATTACTTTTTCAGAATTTACAATAAGTAAAAAAGCCAGTGCGCCCATAAATTTATTTGGTTATAGTTTGGATTCTTCAACTATAAGGCTTTCATGGGAAGGGAGGGGGGATAAATTTTATATCTACCGGGGTGCAGATATAAGTAATTTAACTCTGTTTGATTCTACAAACCGGATTGAATTTATCGATAAAAATCTTTTAAAAGGAATATACTATTTTTATTCTGTTCAGGCTTACGATGCATCAAAACAATTTCCCAAATCGAACATAAGTTCTGTTGTAAGTGTTTTTTCTCATGTCCCCGGCAAAGTAATCGGAACAAAAAGCATTAGTCAAAATTCAGTTGAAATTGATTTTTCGGAAAAAATTAATATAACCGTTGATAATTTAAATTCATTTGAAATTATGGGGATTGGTGCCCCGAATTCAGCGGATCCTTCAAGTCAATATTCCTATACAATATATTATAAAAGTAATTTGCCAATCGGCAAAAACTATCTTTATGTTGAAGGATTGAAAGATCTCTATGGCTCATTTATTCCGAACGATACAGTTGGATTCAATGTGGATTCGGTAAAATCAACTAAAGAATTTTTCATCAGTTCTTATGAGATATTAAATTCTTATTTAATAAAAATTATTTTCAATCTTGATGTTGACAAAAGCAGTGCAGTTGACATCAATAATTATTCATTTGAACCACAGAACAATATAAGCAGTGTAGAAGTTGATCAAGTTGATCCCAAAGTTATATATATAAAGCTAGACGGTAAAAAGCCGGTAGGTTCGATAGGGAAGGAGTACAAATTAAAAATTGCAAATGTTATTTCTTCTGTTTCAGACGGAAGTATTACCATAAACAATGGTGCCGGCGGGAATATAGTTTTGTCTGATTATGCAAAAAATCTATCTGATGTATACGTTTATCCTAATCCTGCTAGAATAGAGAATGGGGGAGGGAAAGTTACTTTTGCAAATCTCCCGCAAAGAGCAAAGATAACTATATTTAACCTGGAAGGTAAACAAATGTCTGAACTAGAAGAAAAGGATGGTAATGGCGGGGTTGATTATAATTTAAAAGATAAATCAGGGGTTGAATTAAGCAGCGGAATTTATATTTTTAGAGTTGTTATGCTGGATAATTCAAATAACGAAATAGACTCAAAAATAGGGAAGTTTGCTGTAATTAAACGATAATGAATTACAAAGAAATATTTACTAAATCAAATTTTATTAGCTTCTTCCGGCTCCTTTTAGCTATACCTTTGTGGTTCCTGCTGGATGGTTTTGATTCGCCGGATATAAGGTATATTACGTTTGCTGTTTGTTTAGTGGCTTCTTTTACTGATATTCTAGATGGATATTTAGCTCGTAAATATAATGAAGTTACGGAATTTGGGAAAATTATTGATCCGCTCGCCGATAAAATTGCAGTTGGAGTATTAATAATTAAATTGTATTTAATAGGAGAAATACCGGCATATTATTTCTTAATGATAATTCTTAGAGATATAATTATATTTCTGGGCGGGATATTCGTTGCCAAAAGAATAGGAAGAGTTTTACCTTCTAATGTTTTAGGTAAAATTACTGTTATAATTATAGGGATTGTAATATTATTAATTATATTGAAACTTGACAGAAGCAGCTTAGTATTCAGAGCATTCTATGCTTCAAGCATTGTTTTAATTTTTGCTTCATTAATAGGTTATGTTATCCGTGCAAGGGAATTTTTAAAACGGAAGAATTATGGGTCTATTTGATAATTTTAATTTTGAAAAGTTGAAAAGCGGTCTTTCTAAAACAAGAAAGAAGATGTTAAACGGTATTAATGAATTGGTTACGGGTCGCGCTGTTATAGATGAAAAAACATTCGATGAAATTGAAGAAATACTAGTTACTTCGGATATTGGTTTTGATCTTACTACTAAAATTATTGATCGCGCAAGATATTTCAATACCATAGAAAAGAACAGGAAAGATTCTACTATAATCGATTCAATAAAAAAAGAATTGACACTAGCACTTGAAATGGGTACTGAAAATAAAAACGCAAATAATAATATTGATAAATACAAACCTTATGTTATTTTAATTGTAGGAGTAAACGGGGTTGGTAAAACCACTACGATAGGGAAGTTGGCTCATAACTATAAAAATGCAAACTTAAAGGTGATTGTAGGAGCAGCCGATACATACCGGGCTGCAGCCAATGAACAGCTGTATATTTGGGCGGAAAGAGCCGGTGTGGAAATTGTCCAAAATAAAAAAGGTTCTGATCCCTCCTCAGTCGCTTTTGATACAATAAAAAAGGCTGTTAACGAAAAATATGATGTCGTTTTAATAGATACGGCCGGACGTTTACATAATAAATCTCATTTAATGGAAGAACTTCAAAAAATAAAAAGAGTCTCTGCTAAAGTGCTCCCATATGCTCCCAATGAAACATTATTGGTCCTGGATGGTACCACCGGGCAAAATGCTATAATTCAAGCTCAAGAATTTTCTAAAGTAACCGATATTACCGGTTTAATTGTTACAAAGTTAGATGGTACTGCTAAAGGCGGAGTTATATTTCAAATTGCAGCGAAACAAAAAATCCCCGTAAAGTATATTGGTGTTGGTGAAGGTATTGATGATTTACAGACTTTTGATCCGAATTTATTTGTATCCGCTATTTTTGAAACTAATTAAGGGAGGAATTTTATGCTAATGAAAAAACCACGTCACCGGGTTTTCGATTATACTCCCAGGTTCTATAATCCTCAAACCGATAAAGATGAAAAAATAAAACGAAGATTGGGATTTACAAGAAAGACAAAAGCATTAAGGAAAAACCGAAACCCTTTATTTTGGTTGGTTATACTTGCATTTGTTATTTACTTGTACTTAAAATTTTCCGGTCTTGCATAAAAATATTTACTCATTCAAAAAGGGAATACGGCTGATATTATACAAAGTTAAAAGGATGTGAATTTGTAGGATAATAGTAGTTTACATAATATACATTATCGGACAATTGTCCGCCTACAGTTGTAGAATATATTTTAACTTTTTGTTTTAACTGGACTTAAGAAAAGCATTTAACTTTTTATCTTCTCCGAATACTACGATGCGATCTGACAATTTTAGACTATAATGCGGATCAGGAGTAACTATTTCCGGCTCACCTTTATTATCAAGAAATTCTTTTAAGTGTTTTATCATTAAAACTTCCAAACCAAAATTATTTCTTAACTTAAGTTCAGACAGGCTTTTACCTATGAAAGAATCCGGTAAAGAGACTTCCATTATTGAATAACCGGCTGCTATTTTTGTAGGAGTGCTCCTGTCGATAGTCTTCAATTCTTTGGCAAGACCGCTGGCAAGGTTTTCCTTTAATGTTTCCCTGTTATAAATTGAAATAACCTTTTGTCTTGTAACTGCTCCCAAAACTTTTAAAGGATCATTAGAATCAACAACAGGAAATTGATCCAGATTTAATTTTCCAAACAGTTTTAATACATAATCCAGATCATCACTTGTTTGTATAATTGTTATTGAAGGATTTGCTATATCTCTAGCTACAAGAATATTCTTAACTATTTCATATTCTGTAATTATAGGCCTCAATTCATTTTCCGTAATAATACCGGATAATTCTCCCTTCGAATTTATTGTATAGAATGAACTATTCGGACTGGCGACTAATTTTATAATTAAATCTGTTAAAGGCATTTCCTCATTAACAAGATCAATTTTTTCCAATTCAACATCACTTACGGCAATAGTTCTTAAAAGATTTGCTTCACGTCCCTCGGAAATTCTAAATCCTTCGGCTTCGAGATGTTTTACCTGGACTGATCCTTTTATAGCTATCTGAACAAACATTGTGCTTATAATTACCGCAAGCATCAACGGGAGAATAAAAGTATAATCCTGTGTCATTTCAAAAATTATTAAAATAGATGATATAGGAATTGTATTAGCTCCGCCGAGCATTGCCCCCATTCCAACCAGAATAAATTTAGTAGTATCTAAATTAAGACCCCAAACCGAATTAAATGTAAAAGCAAAAAGATATCCAAAGCATGCTCCCATAAAAAGTGAAGGAGCAAATAATCCTCCGAATCCTCCTGAACTTAAAATTAGCGGGACCAAAATAAATTTTAAAGCAAGTAAAATTAGCACAATCTGCCATGTTAATGAGCTCTTCAAAATCTCATTTATAGCAGCATAGCCAATACCGAAAATTTCCTTAAAAAAATATCCGCTTACTCCTACCATCAATCCTACAAAAACCATTACAGCCCATTGCGGAATTCTTTTTTTATATATCTTATTCCTGAATAAAATCTGTGTCCAATTCGCATACCGTATAAATAGAAAAGAAATTATTCCTGCCAACAAACCCAGAACTGCATACAGATAAAGGTAAGAATAATTCACTTTCTCTATATGGAAATGAAAAACGGATTCATTACCAAGAAAAAGTCTTGATACGGCACTGGCAGAAACGGTGGCTAAAATAAGAGCAGAAAAAGTTGGGGCATGAAAATCATTTAATAAAATAATTTCCAGGGCAAAAAAAACTCCTCCTAAAGGAGCATTAAAAACTGCGGCAATAGCAGCCCCGGCCCCGGCCGCAGTAAATATTCTTATTCGTTCTTCAGAAATTCTCAAAAGGCTGCTTAATTTACTGGCAAGTCCCCCGCCAAGTTGAGCTGCAGGACCCTCAGGCCCAACTGTACCCCCTGTACTTATACAAATTATTGGCGCAATTACATGGAAAAATGTTATCCTTAATGGAATAAATCCACCCCTTAAAGCGACTGCTTTAATTACATCAAGGATACCTTTATGTTTTGCCGTATCAGGTGCCGAAATAATCATTAAAGCCTGGGCAAGCATCCCTGCTGCGGGAATAAGAATTACGACAGCAGCTCCTAAGAAGAAAAAACCTTCCGTAGATTTACTAAAAAAAATTTCGTTAAAGTATTCTATTGCATTATGAAAAATCGTAGCACCTAATCCTACCACTATTCCGATTACAACAGAAATAACTGTAAATGTTGTATAATCGGCAACAAAAATTTTAGATGCTTTTTTCTGTAGTTTCCTTTTTAAATTACGTGATTTTATAAATAATCTTAAAAAAATTTTCTTTTGTTTTTCTTTCATTTTATTTTAATAAAGTGACAAAAATATTTTACGAAGTTCCGGTGCCATTAAATTTATTTTTTTTAATAATTTATCATAGTTAAGCTACGATATTCTCTCAGGTAATCATCTGAAAAAAGAAAGGTTTTTACTATAATTTATTTATAAATGAAGAAACCTTCTCCGGTTTTTCTGCCAAGTTTCTTTGCAGCAACCATTTTCTTAAGTAAAGGACAAGGACGATATTTAGAGTCATTATATCCGTTGTACAAAACTTCCATTATGGCAAGACAAACATCTAAACCAATAAAATCGGCAAGAGTCAATGGTCCCATGGGATGATTCATCCCCAATTTCATTACAGTATCGATATCTTCTGCAGAAGCAACACCTTCCATTAAAGCAAATACCGCTTCATTTATCATAGGCATTAAAATCCGGTTTGATATAAACCCGGGATAATCAAATACTTCAACCGGAGTTTTATCTAGTTTAATAGATAACTCTTTTATTGTATTATACGTTTCATTGCTTGTTGAATATCCTCTAATTATTTCAACCAATTTCATAACAGGGACAGGATTCATAAAATGCATTCCTATAAATTTGTCTTCCCTACCAGTTTGTGATAATTCAGTAATCGAAATAGATGAAGTATTTGAAGCAAAAATAGAATCAGGATTAATCATTTTGTGTAACTTATTGAATATATTAAATTTAGCTTCTTTATTTTCATAAATTGCTTCTATAACTAAATCAGATTCCGGAGGAGTAAATTCCACATCAATAATTTTATTAATCCTCGATAAAATTTCTTTTTTATTTGCCTCAGTGATTATTTCTTTCTTTATTTGCCTTTCAAGGTTTTTAGTAATAGTGGATATAGCCTTTTCAAGTAATTCCTTGTTCATCTCAACTAAATTGACATTATATCCCTTCATTGCAAAAACATGAGCTATACCATTCCCCATTGTTCCCCCGCCAATAACGGAAACATTTTTAATTTCCATATTTTCCAATCCTTTTTTAAGAATAATTTTTCACAATAAGAGCTGAAGCTTCACCGCCACCAATGCAAAGTGAAGCCAAACCAAACTTTGAATTTTGCTTTTTCATTTCATAAATCAACGTTGTTAATATTCGTGCTCCGCTTGCACCAATTGGATGACCAAGTGCTATAGCTCCGCCATTTACATTAATTTTAGTTGAATTCAATCCAAGTAATTTATTTACGGCAAGAGAAACTACTGCAAATGCTTCATTTATTTCAAAAAGGTCAATGTCATCTTTTGTCATTTTAGTCTTTTTTAATACTTTGGAAATTGCGTCTGCAGGGGCTGTTGTAAATTCTATTGGCGCCTTAGCTGCTGAACTTTGTGCAATAATTTCAACAAGTGGTTTTAAGTTAAGTTCTTTTGCCTTTTCTTCAGACATTATTAAGAGAGCGGCAGCGCCATCGTTTATACCGGATGCATTTGCGGCAGTAACAACACCTGTTTTATCGAAGACAGGTTTTAACGATGGAATCTTTTCAAACTTTACTTTTCCAGGTTCTTCATCAGAATCTACAATTATATCTCCTGTTTTAGACTTTATCGATACTTTTACAATTTCATCAATAAATTTGCCTTCTTTCTGAGCATTTAGTGCTTTTTTATATGAGTTGATTGCAAATTCATCAAGCTGTTCTCTAGTAAAAGAAAAATCTTTAGCACAAGCTTCTGCACAGCTTCCCATATGAATGTTATTATAAACATCCCACAAGCCGTCTGTGACCATAGAATCAACTAATTCACCATTTCCCAATCTGTATCCAAATCTTGCTTTAGGAAGAATATATGGAGCATTACTCATACTTTCCTGCCCTCCGGCAATAATAATCTCCGCATCATCACATAAGATTGCCTGGTGAGCAAGCATTACAGCTTTCAGACCGCTTCCGCACATTTTGTTTATTGTTAGGCATTCGGTTTTTTCCGGAAGCCCGGCAAATATAGCTGCCTGCCTGCCAGGAGCCTGTCCCTGACCTGCTGTCAGTACATTTCCCATGATAACTTCATGAATCAGGTTTTTATCGATTTTCGAATCTTCCAGCACACCCTTTATAGCAAAACTTCCTAACTGAGCAGCACTAAAAGATGATAAAGAACCGCCCAGCGAACCTACCGGGGTTCTTTTCGCCGATGTAATTACTACTTTTTTCATTTTAAAACTTTTGATTATTAAATATTTATTTCAAACTTAAGCAAATTTAACAAAATATTCAGGTATGAAGACACAGAAAAGAATTACGTTTTGATTTTAGGTGTTGTTAAAGCAGATAATTTATAAATAAGAGATAAGATTATTGTATTCATATTTACATTATTCTGAAACACGGAAACCAGGTTATCTAATTGAGCCACAATTTCGTTTAATTCTATTTCAGGAAATTTTTTATTAAATTTTTCTAAAGTCTCTAAATGATTTTTAAAGAAAAAATCATCTTTTCCATATCTGTACTTTTGCACATCATTTAACCAGGTAATTATCATTTTAATTAATATTTTAACTGATTCGGAATTCCCTTCGGAAATAAATGAAGAAAATTCATTCAAAGCCGAATGATATTTCCTGCCAAAAGAATATCTTAAAATAAATATTGTTTTTTCTTTAAGAACTTCAAAATCATTTTCAAGTAAAGATAGTGCTGCACTTACCGAACCGCCGGCAAAAGGGGCAACCGATTCTGCCATTTCATTTTCAATATCAAAATAGTGAACTAAGATTTCTTTTGTTTCTATTTGACTAAGAGGATGAAAATTTACTATCCAGCATCTTGATCTTATTGTTTCTCTTAAAAGCGATGGGAAAGGAGTTGTTAAAATAAAAATTACTCCTTCCGGTGGTTCTTCGAGGTTTTTAAGAAGAGCATTTTGAGCAGTTTCATTCATTAAATGCGCATCGGAAATTAAAATCACCCGGTATTTTATATCACTATAATTCAAGGATAAAAATTTCTTTATATCTCTTATACTGTTGATTTTAATATTTTGGGCTTTTGGTATTCTTATTTTATGATAAGGATTAATTATTTTTTTATTTAATTCTACCTGTATTAATTGAATATCCGTTTGACTTAATTTTTCTAATGCCGTACTTGAATCAGTTTCATTTCTCCCTCGCGGAAGAGGAAAAATATATTTAATATAAGGTTCGGTTAAGTTTTTTATCTGTTTAATGATTGTGTTAATATTAATATTTGAGGAGTATTTTTTGTTGACTGCTTGTGCAAACTTGACAGCGGTTAATTCTTTGCCAACACCATCAATTCCCTGAAAGAGAAAAGCATGCGGAATTTTAGAAGAGTCTATTAAATTATTTAAAATATTTTTTACAAATTCTTGTCCTATTATTCCTTCAAAATAGTTAATCATAATAAATTAAAAGCACTTGTTAAAGGTACTTTTTTTCTAATAATCATCTTCATTATAAAAGAAATCTTCATCTGTTGGATAATCTGGCCAAATGTCTTCAATAGATTCATATGGTTCTTCCGAGTCTTCTAATTCAAGCAAATTTTCAATTACTTCATAAGGTGCACCGATTCTATCGGCATAATCGATCAATTCTTCTTTTGTTGCAGGCCACGGTGCATCATCCAGATAAGAAGCAAGTTCCACGGTCCAAATCATATTTGTTACTCCAAAAATTTAAGAATTGGTGTGATGTAGATAAATTGGGATTCCCATTTTCTAATTGACTATTTTTTAGTCAAAATAATAACTTTATCTATTTCTAAAACTAAATTTCAAATTATTTTAAAATGTTTTTAGAGATTGTGATTTTGAATATAATTCAGAAAGACAATTTATCTTCTAAAATGTCAAATTTAGAAGTTATACAATCTCCTCAAATTTCAAGTGCGGAATGTAAAAAATTTGGGTTGATTTGTCAAGGGATTCTTATTTTAATCTATTCAAAATCATGTTCAAAATAGTCTACCCCCCTATAATCATCATTTACTTTGTTTTTCATTCGATTTAGCAACTGTTCTTGGAAAATTTTTGCTGAGTCGTAACCATAATGTTTTAACAGATAATTGAGACTTATCACTTCAGAAATTACGGTAATATTCTTACCGGGCAAAATTGGAAGTTTTACATATGGAATATCAATACCCAAAATAGTAACATTTTTTTCATCAAGCCCCGTTCTTGTATATTCGTTTTTATCATCCCAAACTTCAAGTTCAACAATAATTTCAAGTCGCTTTTGAAAACGAATAGCTCTGATTCCAAACATCTTTTCGACATCTATAATACCCAATCCTCTAATTTCCATATGATGCTTAACGAGATTGGTACCGGAGCCAATAAGAATTCCCTCCCCTTTTTTAGTTAAAATAATCAGGTCATCTGCAACAAGTCTTTGTCCTCTTTCAATAAGATCGAGCGCAACTTCACTTTTACCTATACCGGATTTTCCAACAAATAAAATTCCTACACCATAAACATCTACAAACGAACCATGAATTGAAATACGTGATGCAAATTGATCATCTAAAAAATCACTAATAAGATATACCGTTTTTGTTGTGGGATATGGAGAACCCAAAATTGTTGTTTTATATTTATTTCCCAATTCAATTAACTTTGGAAATGGGATGTTGTTATCAGTTAAAATAATGCAAGGTATATCGAATTGGAAAATTCTTTCAAGAGATTCGTCTCTTTTTTCTTCGGAAAGCTGGCTTAAATAACGCATCTCGGTATTACCGAAAACCTGGATCCGTGAATAAGAAAAAAGATCAACAAACCCGGCTAAAGCCAAGCCGGGTCTGTGTAAATTCTGTTCAAAAATTTTTTTGTCAAAACCTGCTTCATCAGTATATAACTTTAACTTGAATTTCTCTCTTGTATTTTTGAACAAGAAACCAACTGATAAATATTCTTTTCGTGAAATCGCTTTCTGATTTATTTTAATCATTTTGCATGCGCATATTTTTTAGTTTTAATTTTCTTTAATTGACGTGAGAGTTTTTCAACTGCACCGCTAATTGATTTTTTATAATCATCAGAATCATCTACTGCTTTTAATACCATCCCGGGGATTTTTAATATTATCTCTGCATTTTTTATACTGTCTCTTGAATTTTGATAGCTTAAAATAACATCTGCACTTAAAATATGATCATAAAACCTCTCTAAAGAAATAATTTCGGAATTAATAAAATCTTTAAGAGATTCACGAGCTTTGAACTTCCTGGATGTTATTGATATGTTCATATATCCTCCAATTAAATTAAGATTTTGGATGAGATTTTTTATATGTAGCTTTTAACCGTTCAATACTAACATGCGTATAAATTTGTGTTGTAGAAAGGTTTTCATGCCCTAATATTTCTTTAACCGCTTTTAGATTAGCTCCATTGTCCAGCATATGTGTTGCAGCACTATGCCTTAAGATATGCGGGCTCTTCTTTTTAATGTCTGTAACTTTTGATAAATATTTATTAACTATTCTATGAACCATTCTCGGATAGATTCTTCTCCCGTTGCTATTTATTAATAAGGGTTCTTCACCGCTAATAAATTTGCGAGTATCTAAATATTCCTTTATAATTTTAATTGATTTACTTCCTACCGGGGAAATTCTTACTTTATTACCCTTTCCTTTTACACGTAAAATTTTCTGATTAAGATCAATATCATTTTTATTTAACTGGCAAAGTTCGGAAACACGTAACGCACATCCGTATAATAATTCAAAAATTGCTTTTATTAATTCAGCATCTTCCTGTTCTTTTTCAACTTTTTTATAAATTTCATTAAAATTCTCTTCTGAAATAATTTCCGGCAATTTTCGTGCTGCTTTTGGATTGGAAATGTAGAAAGTTGTATTTTGTTCGATTATATTCTGCTGGAACGCGAATTTAAACAACCCTCTTAATGATGCTAATTTCCTTGAAATAGATTTTTTTTCAAGTCCCAGGTCATTTAAATGCATTAAATAAGATTTAATAAATTTTTCGGAGATAGAATTTATTCCATTTTTAGAGTAATCATTACAATATTTTGAAAAAGAAATTAGATCTTCCCTGTAAGCTTTTAAAGTATAATCGGAATACCTTTTAACTCCCCTTAGATATTCCAGGTATTGACTAATTACGTTCGAAAGTTCCATTATAAAGATATTTATTCTTCTTCTTCTAACTTATTTAGAATAACTTCTTCTCCACAATTTGGACACTTTAAATATTCCCCTTTTTTCTTTGAATATCTTTTTTCCATGTAATGAGAATCTTTATTAGGACATTCTTGAGGTACAGGTTTATACCAGTTGACAAAATCACAGTCGGGATATCTTGAACAACCATAAAATATTTTTTTCCTTCGTGACTTTCTCTCAACTATTTCACCTTCTTTGCATTTGGGGCATTTCACATTTAATGAAATGTTTTTAATAAAGTCACATTCAGGATATCTTTCACAGCCGATAAATCTTCCGAATTTACCTTCCCTGTAAACAGTTCGTGCGCCGCATTTTTCACATTTTTCACCTGTATATTCAGGCTCCTGGTTTTGAGCAGCTACATCTTTAAATGATCTTATATTTTTACATTCGGGATAATTACTACATGCAAGATATTTTCCAAACCTTCCGATTTTAATAACCATCTCGCCGCCGCACTTATCGCAAATGATTTTCTCCATTTTGTTTTCAACATGTTTTAATGCTTGAGAAAACGGCTGATAAAAATCATTTAATACATTTATATACCCGCTTTCACCCTGTGCAATCTGGTCAAGTTCATTTTCCATTTCGGCAGTAAAGCTTTCATTAATTATATCGGGAAAATTTTTAACAAGAATTTTATTTACTTCTTTTCCAAGCTTTGTAGGGATCAACTTTCTATCAACCTGCTCAACATAATTCCTGTCTTGAATTGTACTTGCAATAAGAGAATATGTACTTGGTCGCCCGATACCATTGGATTCCAATTCTCTAATTAATGAACTTTCCGTATAACGCGGCGGCGGTTTAGTAAAATGTTGAAATTTTTGTAATTCTTCTAAATTTAGCTTCTGATCCTTTTCCAGACCTAAAGGAATTTTTTCTTCTTTAATATCTTCATCAACTTCCTTTTGTTCAACCATCTCCTCATAAACCTGCATAAATCCGCTAAACTTAACAGCAGTTCCTGTTGCCTTGAATAAAAATTCGTCCGCAGAAACTTCCACATTAGTAATTTCAAGTTGAGCAGGTGCCATTTGAGAAGCAATAAATCTCATCCAGATAAGTTCATATAATTTTAAGGATCTTCTATCGAGATAATTCTTAACATAATCCGGGGTGAATTTCAACGAAGTAGGTCTAATTGCTTCATGAGCATCCTGCACATTTGTTTTATCTTTTTTCTCATAAACATTTGGGCTATCAGGCACATAGTTATCACCGTAAGAATTCTTAATATAATCTCTAACCTGAGGAATAATCTCTTCGCTTATGCGTGTTGAATCGGTTCTCATATAAGTAATTAAACCTTGTATACCTTCTTTTCCAAGTTCTATGCCTTCATAAAGTTTTTGTGCAAGCATCATAGTCTGTTTGGGGCGCATTTTTATTCTTCTTGATGCTTCAGCTTGAAGGGTACTTGTAATGAAAGGAGGTGAAGGATTTCTTTTAACATTTTTCTTTGAAATATCGGAAATTATAAAATTTTCTTTTTTCGAAATCCTGTCAAAAATTTCTTTTGCTGTATTTTCATTATTGATTGCAAAATTCTTTTCAATAAATTCTTTCCAATCATTTTCGATCATATTAGGTTTCGGCTGGAGCTTTAGATCTTTCCCCTCAACACTAAAAAGCTTTGCTTCAAATGTTTCACCTTTACCTGTTTTGAAGACAGCCCAGATTGACCAATATTCCGTTTGGATAAATTTATCTATCTCCTCTTCCCTATCGCAAATGATCTTAAGCGCTACGGACTGAACTCTGCCGGCAGATAAAGAACTGCTCCCGGACATTTCAATAACTGCTTTCCATAGAAAAGGACTAATCTTATAACCGATAATTCTATCCATCACTCTTCTGGCTCTTTGAGATGTAACAAGATTAGAATCAATTTCTCTTGGAGATTCCATTGCTCTTTTCACACCGGTTTTTGTAATTTCATTGAAAAGGACTCTGCGAATTTTATAGTTTGCAGTACCGTTAAGAACATCAACAATATCCTGTGCAATAGCTTCTCCTTCACGGTCAGGGTCAGTTGCTATAAAAATATTATTGCTTTTTGCAGCCAGAGATTTTATTTTTTTTATTGTATCTCCTTTGCCTCTAATAGTAACATACTGGGGCTGAAAATCCTTATCTATATCAACACCGAGTTTTGTTTTGGGGAGATTTCTTATGTGACCAATAGTAGCTTCTACTGTGTAGTTACTTCCCAGGTATTTATTAATAGTCTTTGCTTTTGCTGGTGATTCTACCAAAACTAAATTTTTTGCCATATAAACTTTCTAAATCTCTAATTATTGAGTAATATGAATATATTATAATCGACATTGTGAAATAAATATTTATCAATTCTCCAAAATAATGAAAGTGTGACAATATTTGGGTAATTGCAATTTATATCAACATATTTTTAATATTACTAACCGGATCTCCTAATATTTTGTTCCTTAACTATATAAAAGGGGTTTTACGTATTTTTTTAACAATTTATCTTCCATTTGGCTCATTTCCCTTTTTTCTTCTGGATTTATATCATCATAGTCTAATAAATGTAAAATACCGTGAATTACAAGTCTTAAAATTTCCTCATTAAAAGAAGCACTAAATTTTTCAGCATTAAATCTCGCATCTTCAACCGATATGTATAATTCACTATCAAGAACCTTTTTTTTATCTGAGTAATTAAAAGTAATTATATCTGTTGAATAGTTATGGTTTAAAAAATCATTATTGATTTTTATTATTTGATTGGCAGAAACAAAATTTATTAGAAGTGATGAAATATTTAAGCCGAATTCTTTCTTTAATAAACCAACTATTTTATGAATTAATAACTTATCAATTTTATTAGCTGTATTATTATTAACTTCTAAATTTTTTATCACAGAACAATATTATAATATTATAATTTTATTTCCAAACCTTCTTTTGCAGCTATACATCCAATAGGCTGGTTTTCTTTCTTGAATACTTCTTTAGTTTCTTCAAGCATTTTCTCAATTTTTTCATCCGTATAAGCAGGGTTATAATGAAATAAAATTAAATTTTTTATTCGTGCAATAATACTAAAATATGCCAACAAAATATTACTTGAATGCCCCCAGCCTTTTTTGCTTAGCAGCTGTTTTTCATCGTACATTGTATCATGGATTAAATAATCACAGCCGTAACAAAAATCAATCAGGTTTTTATTCAAATCTTTTATTGATTCAATTGATTCCTGGTTATCAAACTTCAACTCATTATCTGTCATATATACAAAACACTTATTGCCTTCTGATATTTTGAAAGCTAATGTCGGAGTAGAATGATTAGCTTTAAAAGTTTTGATGGTTATTCCATCAAACTTATATGAATAATTAAATTCCAATTTTTTATATTCAATATCCGCACTTACTTCATCGATTTTTATAGGGAAATAACTATCATTCATTTGATTGCTAAGAATATCAGCTACATTGTTACCATTTGTCGTGAGTCCATGGAAAATAACTTTCCTGTTTTTTTCATATAAAGGCTGAAAGAATGGAATTCCCTGAATATGATCCCAATGATAATGACTTATAAAAACATTGATTTCTTCTTTAATACTTAATTTTTCACTTAAATCCGCACCCAGTTCCCTGATACCGCTTCCGGCATCAAGAATAATCATCTTATTTTTACTTGATCTGAATTCAACACAAGGAGTATTGCCGCCGAATTTTATAGTATTTTTTCCGGGGACTGGAATTGAACCTCTTGTTCCCCAAAATTTAAAAAACATATGGATAACTATTTAGTGATTCAATTGTTTCTTCAGAATACTTCTTATATCGAAAAGCTAAATTTTCAATTTCATTTATCTCAGTTTCAGTTAAATCTCTAACTATTCTTGCCGGGACGCCAGTTGCTAATTTCCCTGATGGAACAATAAAATTGGGTGTAACAACTGCTCCGGCAGATACAACAGAGTTTTCTCCTAATACTGCTCCGTCCAGTATTATTGCTCCGATTCCCACAAGGCATAAGTCATTTATTGTACATCCATGTAAATTCACGGAATGGCCAATTGTAACCTTGCTTCCAATATTTAGCGGGTTTTTATTACTTGTAACATGCAGCATTGAACAATCCTGAATATTAGTAAAAGAACCTATTTTAATATAATGAACATCTCCTCTAATTACTGTGTTATACCAAACACTAGAATATTCTCCAATTTCAACGTTACCTATAATTTTTGCACCGGCAGCTAAAAATGTATTTTGTGCAATTTTTGGATAAAATTTTTTAAAAGGAAACAATTTTTGTTCATTATTCATTCTATATATTCCGGCGGTTTCCATCCTTTTCTTTTCCATTCTTTAAGTTCTAGTGTAATATTTCCAACCATGACTTTCATTTTGGCAATAATTGGTATAGCAGCATCATCATTTGTAAACCAGCCTTCATAATAGCCCGTTAGACCATAGATACTCACAAAATCTAATTGTCCGTCAACTTTAACACATGCTACCGGATAATCAATTGCATCTATTGAAATATCTTCTACTTCATTATAAAAATTTATTTTTGTAACAACTTTTTTTTCATCTACAAAACCGGGAATTTCTTCAGATTTATTTTGACCGCTGTTCATTCTTGCATAATAAAAAATTGAAAGTCCATCTTGATAATTTCTTTTTATACTTGTTGTAGAATCAGTCCATATTTGCCTTGGAGAAATTCTTCCTTTTTTAACATGAATTTTTGAACTGTCGTAGTTAAAATAGTAATCGGTAAAAGTATCGTAATCATCCTTTTTAACTATTCCTTCAAAAAAAGAAGAATAAAATTTGTCTGTTATATCGCTTTTATAAATCTGATGAATATCAACAAACGGGATGTTATCATAAGAATCAATATATGCAACCGTACTATATATTGTTTGATCATTAACACTTTTTTTATCAGTTACTTTTAAAGTAACCTGGCCCAATACAAAAAAAGCATACTTTACAACATATGAAAGTTCTTCCCCAACCTGTAAATTTTTATTTGATGCAAATGAGAAACTATATTTTTCTATTTTATGTTTTGGAGAAACATCTGTATAGAAAAACAAAACTGGAATTATCAAAAAAATTATTTGCTTAAAAATAATCATTTAAGATTAGCTAAATCTTGAGCTTCTCCAAAAAGCGTAGTTGCTTTTAAAAATTGCTTGTCAATACTTAATATAACTTCATACCAACCTTTATTTTTCCAAAAACTCCTTGCAATTTGTGCTTTTAATCTAGTAGTAATGTAGTCACTATCTTTTTTAAAATCTTCTTCCGAAAATTTTACACCTTTAGAATCAGCAAATTTAATAAAATCTTTAATATCTCTTTCCGAGAAATTGAAATTATTTTTAAACTCTTCAAGAGTTTTGTATTTAGACTGAATTAATTTTTCATTAGAATCTAAATAAGATAAAATAAATTGATAGAAAACATTATTCTTTAAAAGATCCGTAGTGTAATTTGTTATATCATCAGGCTTAACAATATAATCCGGAGTGATACCCCCTCCACCATAAACAATTCTTCCCGCGTTAGTTTTATATTTTGGAAGTGAAGAATCTTTTTCTGCAGAATGATAAAGATTATCACCTTCATTCTCATTTTGACCGCCGATATCTTTATAATAATCTTCTTTACTTTTAAGATTTTTATAATCCCTTTGAATCAACCTGCCGGATGGAGTATAGTACTTGGATATTGTTAACCTAATTGCTGAATTATCAGGCAGATCAAATTGCCTTTGTACTAATCCTTTACCAAAAGTAGTTTCTCCGACAATTAATCCTCTATCCCAATCCTGCACTGCACCGGAAACAATTTCACTTGCAGAAGCACTTCCGTTATTAACTAAAATTATTAGCGGAATTTTTTCATAAGGTGAAGGCTTGGATGCATCAAATTCATCATCAAACTCCGATTTTCTGCCTTTGGTATAAACAATTTTTTTATTGCCGCTGATAAAAAGATCTGCAACCTGTACAGCCTGGCTTAGGTAACCGCCCGGATTTCCCCGCAAATCAAAAATTAGTTGTGTCATCCCTTTGCTTTTTAAATCTTTTAATGCTTCTGAGATTTCATCATATGTAGTCTCGGAAAATCTAGAAAGACTAATGTATCCCATTTTATTATTCAGCATAAAATGAGTATCAACGGAATAGAGTGGGATTTTGTCTCTTGTAATTTCATAATGGAGAGGTTCTTGAGTACCATAACGGAAAATTGTAACATTAACTTTTGTTCCGGCTTTACCGCGTAGATTATCTCTTACTTGTTTGTTAGAAAATCCAATTACGCTTTTGCCATTAATCTTAATTATTCTATCACCTGATTTAATTCCTAAAGCTTCACTTGGTCCGCCGGAAATTGGTGATACAACAACAATTGTATCATTAACAACTTGAAACTCAATTCCTATTCCATCAAAATCACCTCTAAACGACTCATCAACAGATTCCATTTGGCTTGCAGGTATATAAATTGAATGAGGATCTAGTTCATTCAACATTCCTTTTATTGCAGCTTCAACAAGTTTTGGGGTATCGACTTCTTCCACATAATACTTCTGAGTATAGGTTAAAACATCGTTTAATTTAACAATACTTTCATGTAAATTATCATCAGAAAAAACTTTCTCTATTTGTGTCCCCAAAACAATTCCGATTGTCAATATTATTATTGCAAAAGGAATTCTAAACTTGGATATCATTTAAGGCTCCTTAAATAATTAAATTATAATTTGGCGGATATAGTAAAAAATGTTTCCATTCCTTTATTTATTTTTTCCTGTAAGGACTGGTGAATATATCTGATATTCAAATTAAAATTAATTTCATTAAAAGGTTCAAATTTAAAGGTTATCGAAGCCATGCTACTATGTTCTAAATACCCATCTAAAAAACTTACCATTTCAGAATCATATAATCTGTGACCTAATGCTATATCGCCACCGACATTTCTTTTTACGGTCCCATCTGGAGCTAAAGGATTTGCTCCATGTTTTGAATAAGAAAAATCACCGCTCACATTTAACCGGTTGGTAAACCTGTAATTTAGCTGCACATAAAACAATTCACTATTGGGCTGCAAAAATGATCCTAAATTATAACCAAAATTAGTAAAATTATTTCTTAAAAATCTGTGTGTAAATACATAAGGATCAATCCTTAAATATTCAAACCTAAAATCGAGTGGTAATATTTTGTAAAGATTGGTTGAGTATAAACCCGCATTAAATAAAAACTGATTGCCCCACCAGCCTGTACCTAATTTGTTAATTGTTATATCATCAATTAGGTAAGTAAAATAAAGTTTTAATCCGCGTATTGAATTGTTTTTAAAATCAAAAAAGAGCATTGAATTATCACGATCTCTGTTTTGATGTTCAATAGATTTATAAAAACTAAACGGATTAAGGTAAGAAAGATCTATAGAACGATCGCCATAAATAATAAATTCCCCGATTCCAAAATTCACATCTTTTGAAATATTAAATCCGATATGGTGATAACCAATATATTTTTCTTCAACAGTTGTTTGCTCCCCGGCTGTTGAATCGAAAGAAAAAGTAGTATTGCCCAATAATTTTCCATGAAAGTAAGAAAAATTAAAAAACTTATAAGAAATATTGAAACCAATATAATCGAATTCGGGAGAATTATTATCAATTAAAGCTTTTATAGGTCCGTAACCGATGTTCATTCTATCTTGTCCCAACTTAAATTTTATGATATCGAAATCGGCAGTCATGTAGCCTTCCGTTTCATCAAAAAAAGCCTGGCCCGGTTTTTCATTTAATTTAAAATTATATTTTAAATCATTCCTTAATAATGCCGTTTCTCTATTACCAAAAACATTCCCGTTAAAACCATTAAGATAGAAACCAATTTTATTCAAGATGGTACCTCTAAGTTCACCTCCAATATAACCCAGGCTTGTTGATAAATTTTTCTTATTCTGTATATCATTATTGAAAATTACTTCACCTTCACCCAAGAGATTTATAAATAAGTTAAATTTTTGTGGTTCATTATAAAAATATAAATATTTCTGTTTCTGAGAGAAGATATCATACTCCCCTTTCCCTAAAATTGATTGAGAATTATCTAAAGTTCCGTTTAGGTCATATTCAAATTCTATTTCAAGGTCCTTTAATATTTTTTTATCAACTTCATCCAATTTATTTTCATTCTTGATGATTTGCTTTATATAACCCGCAACTTCTTTTCGTGTTTTCGGGATTTCAAATGAATTATAATCTTCAATTATCAACTGGGATTCCATTCTTTCTAGAAAATCGTAAACGGGATTTGTGGAAGGGACATATTCTGTTTGAGCTATAATGCCGGCTGACAAAAGCAGAAATATTGGAATTATTTTTTTCAACTTATCTTATCTGCTCCCATTCTTTGGATATTGCTTTTTCTTTAAAGAATACTGAAAAACCGTTTTTTATCCATATCCATGTAACATATTTATAACCAAGTTTCCTAAATCTTCTTGGTGATTCAAATATAAATAAATCTTTTGAAAATAATATTTTCCCGGCTCTTCTGATTTTCCGGAATAAATCAAAATCTTCACCGGCTGCAAGCTCTTCATTATAACCATTGAATTTATTAAAAACTTCTTTCCTAATTACATGACATTCGCCTCTCCCCATTCCTATACCGAGAGCGTTTATTAATCTGAAATAATTATTGAAAACCGTATGAAATATTTTATCGGGTAAAATTTGTTCCTGCGGAAAAACTTTAACAAAACAGGTCATAGCCAGGTAGGTACTATTAATAAAATTATTTTCGATATATTTAAAAAAAACTTCTACTCCGGGGAGAATGATATCACCATTCAAAAAGATGAGAATTTCCCCATTGGAATTTTTTGCACCAACATTTCTTCCTTCGGCAATATTCTGTTTTTTACTTCCGGAATGGACTTCTACTATATCCGAATATTGTTTTGCAATTTCGATGGTTTTATCTTTGCTACCACCGTCGGAAACAATTATTTCATAATCATATTTTTTTTTAAAAGCAGGATCTGAAAGCTGCTTTAATAGATCCGGTAAAAGTTTTTCCTCATTCAGAGTTGGAATAATAATACTATATCTCAAACTTCACCTTAAGAAATGGAAAAAGTTCAAGTTCAAGTGTAAGTTCAAGAGAATGCGCAAGATAATATTTAAGTTTTTTCCTGCAGGTTTATTCTTGCAATTGAATTCTTTGTCCAATAAATTGAGATTCATGTGACAATTTCAACCTTTCCCTTCCGGCTTCATCTGCGGAAAAAATATTACATCTCTAATTGAGGATTGATTAGTTAGTACCATCACCAGTCTATCGATTCCTATTCCTAATCCTGCAGTTGGAGGCATGCCATATTCTAATGCGCGGATAAAATCTTCATCAATTTGATGCGCTTCTTCATCTCCTGCTTCCCTCATTTTGCCTTGCTCCGTAAATCTTTGCCTTTGATCGACAGGATCATTAAGCTCCGAGAATGCATTACATAGTTCTTTGCCTGCGAAATAAGCTTCAAACCTTTCAACAACACCTTCCTTAGAACGATGTTTCTTTGCAAGAGGTGAAAGCTCAATAGGATAATCCATAACAAAAGTTGGTTGGATTAATTCCGTTTGTACTGTTTCACTAAATATTTCATCAATAATCTTGCCTTTTCCTTCGATACCGGATATATCAATATTTAATTCTTTTGCCTTATTTTTTAATTCTTCTACAGATGCAGTTATAACATTTAATCCTGTTTTTTCTTTAATTGCTTCCACCATTGAAATTCGTTTCCATGGAGATTTTAAGTTGATGTATTTATCTTCAAATACAAAATCAAAAGTATTAAAAACATCTTTACTGATTTTTTGAATCATCTCTTCAACAAAATTCATCATCCATTCATAATCTTTATAAGGCACATACAACTCCATCATTGTAAATTCAGGATTATGAGTTCTATCCATTCCTTCATTCCTAAAATCCTTTGATATTTCATAGACTCCGTTTATGCCGCCGACAATCAATCTCTTTAAATAAAGCTCATCGGCAATTCTTAAATAAAAATTCGTATCAAGAGCATTATGATGAGTTATAAAAGGTTTAGCTGCTGCTCCGCCATACAAAGGCTGGAGTATTGGAGTTTCAACTTCCAGGAAATTATGTTCATCTAAAAATCTCCTCATCGAAGAAATAATTTTGCTTCTTTTAATGAAAATATCTTTTAGATGCGGGTTAACTACCAAATCAACATATCTTTGCCGGTATCTCAGTTCTTTATCGGCAAATTGATCGTGAATAACTTTATTCCCCTTTTCATCGGTAGTTTCTTTTGCAATAGGCAGCGGCCTTAAAGATTTTGATAAAAGGATTAAATCTGTAGTATGTACGGAAATCTCACCGGTTTTTGTTTTAAAAACATAACCTTCAATTCCAATAATATCTCCTATATCCAATAATTTAAAAGCGGAATAGCTTTCACCGATATCATCTTTTCTTAAATAAATTTGGATCTTTCCTTTATCGTCCTGGATATGAGCAAAAGAAGCTTTTCCCATTCTTCTAATCGCCATAATTCTACCGGCAATTTTAACTATCTTTTTTTCTTCATCTTTATAATTATCTTTAATATCCTGTGAATTAGAATCTACATCAAAAGAATAAGCAAAAGTTTCTATCCCTTTTGATTTTAACTCGTTAAGTTCTTCATGTCTTCTTTTAATTAAAACATTTATATCTTCCCCGGGCTGTATATTCCCGGGTTGAACACTATTGTCCACACAACCTCCGTTTATTTCCTTTTAAAGTTTGCAAGTCTTAAACAAACAAGATCTTCAATGTTCTCCGCAATTTTAACCGGAACATTATAATTATTAGCAATAATTGAAAAAGTAACCGGTTCATTATCCAAAGTAAAAACATAACCGGATATGCTACTTACACCAATATGAGTACCTGTTTTCGCTCTTAAATTGTTTTCGGCTTTTGTTTTTTTCATCCTTTTACCAATGGTACCATCAACTCCTGCAATAGGTAATGAATTAAAAAATGGAATAAAATATTTGCTTTTATACATGTAACTTAAAAGCGTTACAATTTGATGCGGAGTGACTAAATTTAATCTGGATAGCCCGCTGCCGTCAACTATAATCATTCCTTCGGGAAGAATGCCCATTTCTCTAAAAACATTATTTTCTGCCTTTACACCATTCTCTGCAGAACCAAAACCTTCCAATTCCAAACCGATAGTTTTTAATAATTGTTCCGAATAAAAATTTTCGCTGTTTTTATTAATCACTTTAATTATTTCCTTCAATGGAGGGGAATAATATGTAAAAAGTGATTTTAAATTTCTATCCGGAGGTATTTTGGATATATCATCCATATCCATTGGAAAACCGTCGATTTTTATGTCTTTCTGCTGCAAAACAGATTTTAACACAACCATTGAATATTGTGTAGGATTGTTAACAGTTACATATGTTTTAACTGAATCCTGTTTTCTAATTGTACCGAAGACATTAATTATATTCGTGCCTCTTTGTCTATAAACATCAACTGAAGTAATTGAATCATTTGGAACTACAGATACATTATTTATAAAGACTATATATTTAGTTGAAGGGTTGGTAATTATTATTGGAAGGTTTTTCTCTTTATTTACCTTTACAACTATATCAACTACGTTATCATTAAAAGATATTGCACCTGAAGGTGCAGAGAACCAATAACTTTCATCATCCCACGCCCAGCCTTTTCCAAGCCCAAGATTATCGAACCGGTTATCATCTCCAATAATATTACCTGTTATTTCATCAATACCGATTTTAGATAAAGAATCCGCCCAAACTTTAAATACTTTATATTTGTCATCATCATAAAATCTTCCGGAAATAGTAGGATCTCCCCTTCCACGGACAATTAAATCACCATCTAGAACAGAGCCATCCATTTTTCCGTTCATTAAAATATTTGTGCTGAAACAATATTCGGGTCCAAGTAAAATTAATGCTGCGGCAGTTGTAAATAATTTTAAATCCGATGCAGGGATAAATAATTTATTTTCATTCCTTCGGTATAAATACTCGCCTGTCTCTAAAGATTGAATTACAACTCCCCAATTTGCATTATCGAAATTCGGATCGTCAAATATATCATCCATTTCTTTCCAGAATTCTCTAATGGTTGTTCCGCTGTATTTTGGAACCAAAAGCGTATCTTTTACTTTCTCTTGAGCAGAGATAATCGACCCGAATAAAAGAATTGAAAGAATTAAATAAATTTTAACTTTCATAATTTTGTTTTATATAATTAATTTCATTTTGTGAAAGCTTCCTATATTTCCCCGGCTGCACATCTGCTTTTAAACCTGCAAATTGCTTCCTATTAAGTGCAATTATGGAATATCCTAAAGCACCAAACATATTTTTCACAAAATGATTCCTGCCTTCAATGCAGGTGATTTCAATAAACTTTTTATTTTTTAATTGTGGAAAATAAATTTTTATGAATTTTCCTTTTCTGCCGGATAAATAAATGCCCTTGAGTAATTTTTCTTTATCATCAGGATTTAGTGGTTTATCTAATTTAACTTCATACAACCGGTGAATATTATTTTTAGGATGAGTTAATAAATTTGAAAAATCTCCGTCATTGGTTAACAGCAAGACACCTGTTGTATTATAATCCAACCTTCCGACAGGATAAATCCTCTCATTAGTATTAATTAAATCAATTACAGTCTTTCTATTCTTCTCATCACTGGTTGTAGTCACTACTCCTTTAGGTTTATTCATCAACAAATAAATATGCCTTCTAGGCTGAATTAACTCACCGTCAATATAAACTTTATCATGTTCGGTATCTATTTTAAAATTTAATGAGTTAATAATTTTATCATTCACAGAGACTCTATTCTGCAATATATATTCTTCGGATTTCCTTCGCGATGCAATCCCGCTTTCTGAAATATATTTATTAAGTCTCATCAATTTTTTCCGGCTCATCACCGGTTTCATTTTGAATTGTTTCTTCAACCAAATTCATCATAATTTTTCTTTTCTGCTCGATGAAATCTTCATCCTGCATTATTTCATCAATTTCTCTCGGTTTAGGCAAATCATTGATATTATTTAACCCGAAATATTTCAGAAATTCATTCGTAGTAATATAAAGTAATGGTCTCCCGATAGTTTCTGCTCTTCCGGAAATCGTAATTAGATCTTTCTCAAGAAGTGTATTTAACATGTAATCCGAATTAACGCCTCTTATTGATTCGATCTCTGGTTTTGTAATTGGCTGCTTATACGCTATAATAGCAAGTGTTTCAAGGGCAGCCTGGCTTAAACGCCTTTTACTTTTTTCAGAAGACAAATATCCTACATATTTTGCATATTCGGGTTTTGTAGCAAAAATAAATCCGTTTGATATTTTAATAATTTTTACTGATAAATTTTCAGCTTCATATTTAGAATTTAATTCTTCAACACAATTTTCGATATCCGGAGATGAAATTTGAATATCTTCCCCGTCGATTCCTTTTATCGCTTTTATCAATTCGGAAGCTGAAATTGAATCCTCCGATGCAAAGATTAAAGCTTCAATAACTGAATTATATATTTTCTCCATTGCCAAGATTTAAAATAATAAAATCGTTAAAATTTGAAGATTCTTTAATTCCAATTCTTCCTGCTTTTGTTAATTCGAGCAGTGCTATGAAAGTAATTACAATTCTAATCTTTTCCTTCATGCCTTCAATAAGCTTTAAAAAATGAAGCTCGCTGTATTCCTTCAGCATATCAAGAATAAAATTAATTTGATCATCAATAGAAATATTTATTTTTTGAATTTCATGAAAAACCTGCGGTTTAATTCCTTCAATTGCTTTTTTGAAAGCCTTTGCAAGGTCAAATACAGTAACATTTTTTAGCAGAATATCATAATCAGGTGTTTCAATCTTTGTATCGGCAGAAAAATTCCCTCGATAATTTATTTTTCTTTGGTTAGATTCAAAAAAAGCTAATTCTTCCGACATTTCCTTGTACCTTTTATATTCAAGCAGGGCTTTTACCAGATCCGCTCTCGGATCTATCTCTTCCCCTTTTTCATCAATTTCCTTTGGCAGAAGCATCCGAACTTTGATGTGCATTAAAGTTGAAGCCATTAAAATAAAATCGCCGGCAGTTTCAAGATCAAGTATTTTGATAAGATTTACATATTCTAAAAATTCCTTTGTGATTTTTGAAATCGGAATGTCGTAAATATTCAGTTCATCCCTTTTAATGAAAAATAAAAGGAGATCCAAAGGACCTTCAAACTGATCTAATTTAATTTTATACAAGTTTTAACCCATTTTCATTTTTTCACGAACTTCTTTCATAGTTTCTTGAGCAACTTTTTGTGCTCTGTTTTCTCCGTCATTCAAAATCTCTAAAACTTCATTTTTCTTATTTTCATAATACCGTCTTTTTTCAATTATAGGTTCAAGCATTACGGAAATTTTTGATGCACAATTCATCTTACAATCAACACAGCCTAGAGCTCCGGAACGGCACCCGGCTTCTATTTCCGGAACTTCATCGGGATTGAATTTTTTATGATAAGAAAATACCAAACATATATCCGGATTCCCGGGATCACCTTTTCTTATTTTTTGCGGATCTGTAACTGCTTTTTTCATTTTTGTTTTAACGGTTTCCGGATCATCCGAAAGTAAAATTGTATTGCCTAATGATTTACTCATTTTAGCATTCCCATCCAAACCGGGCAGCCTTGCAAATTTCGTTAACAAAGGTTCCGGTTCAGGAAATACTCTACCATATTGATTATTAAATTTTCGTGCAATTTCTCTTGAAATTTCAACATGAGGAACCTGGTCCTCTCCAACCGGAACTGCATTACCTTTGTAAAGAAGAATATCAGCTGCCTGCAAAACAGGATATCCAAGGTGACCATAAATTACATTTTCAATATTTAAATCTCTAATCTGATCTTTTAAAGTCGGATTTCTTTCCAGCCTGTTAACGGTTATCAGCATTCCAAGTATTAAATTTAGTTCGGTATGCTCTTTTATTTTTGATTGCCGGAACATAGGGCTTTTTTGCGGATCCAAACCTGAAGCTAGCCAATCAATTAACATTTCTATCGAATTCTCATAAATATCATCTGTATTTAAACTTGTTGTTAATACATGATAATCAGCAATTAAATGAAAATTCTGATATTCATTTTGAAGACTAACCCAATTTTCAAGTGCTCCGACATAATGCCCGATATGCAGTTTCCCGGTGGGACGCATTCCGCTTAATATTCTTTTTTTTGCCATAACTCAATATTTTGTATAAAAATAACGATTTAAAAAATACTAATAATGATTTTAATAATCTCCTTTTAGAAAGTAAAAAGTCAAAATTCAAAATGTACCTAAAATTTATTGATTTTTTACATTTAACTTTTGACTTTAAGACAGGTACAGGTAAGGTTTCCAATTATCGTCTAATTTACCGACAACATTCTTTATAAACATTATGGGGCTTGGTTTGAAAGGTTTGTTCTTTAAAGACATTTTAGCTTCTTCCGGAGTTCTGTCACCTTTTTTATTATTACATGAAGTGCAAGCACAAACCAGGTTTTCCCATGAATCTGTTCCTCCCCTTGCTTTTGGAATGACATGATCAATAGTTAGAGGTAAATCTCCTCTTCCGCAATACCCGCATTTATACGCATCTCTCCGCAGGATATTCTTCCTGGTTAATACAACTTTTTTGCAGGGAACATTTATATATTGACTTAAACGGATAATGCTAGGCCATGGATATGTATTTGAAACTGAATGCAGTTCTTTCTTGTTGTCTTTTATTACCAATTCAGCTTTACCGAGATAAACAAGGATAAATGCTTTTTTAATATTGCAGATTGATAAAGGTTCATAACTTTGATTTAAAATTAAGACCTTTGCATTTAGTTTACCATTAACTCTTTTACCAGGTTCGAAGACAGCCTCCTTAATTCTTTTTTCTGTCTTGTATTATAAAATAGACTCTAAAAAATAACCTAATCAAAAAAAGAAATATACTTATACCTAAAATATAAATAAACCACTCAGGTGGAACTGCTTTAAATATCATTAGCATTAAAAAAACAAATATTAATCCTATTGCAGCGTAGCTAAAAATATTAAAAGTTTTTCTATCCATTTATTAAATAACCTATTTTCAAACATTAAAATTAAATATTGAATTGCTTTGAATCAATCCTAAAACTTTAATAATTGTGGTATAAAACTCTCTCCTTTGAAATAAACCATCGATATTATAATATTAAGTTTCTTTATAAATTATGGCAACTGCTGCTACATAATCTCTTGAATGTGAAATTGATATTTTCAGACTTTTCTGAGGAGAAAGGAAATTTTTTACTTCGCCATTAAGAGTCACAATGGGCATACCGTTCGGTTCATTCGTAATCTCAATATTTTTCCACCCGATATTTTTATTCCATCCGGAAGATAGTGCTTTATAAACAGCTTCCTTTGCAGCGAAGCGTGCAGCTAAATGCTGATATTTATCGTTTTTATTTAAGCAATATTCCAATTCTTTTTTTGTATATATTTTATTCAGAAAATGTTCACCATACATGTTAACACTATCTTTCACCCTTTCAATTTCAATTATATCTACCCCGATTCCAATAACCATTTTCAGTATAGTTTTAAGATTTAATTTAGAAATATTAAACTATTAAAATATATTAGCATCGACATTCACACCTTTACCCTTTAACTGTTCAATTAGAATCTTTGTAAGTTCATTAAGCTGGGTTAAAGATTGACTAAGATTATCATACAGTTTTTCATCATAGAGTATTTTACCGACATTATTCTTCTTATTTTTAATTTCATCAGAAAAAACATTTACTTTGCTTAAAAGAGAATCAGTTTTAGAAAGCACTATTCTTAATTCTTCAATTGATTTATTTAAAGATGTTTTATTCTCATCCATAAAATTATTAACGTTTTCCGTGAGTTTAACAGTATTTTCAGTTAACTGTTTAATACCGTCTCTATTTTCATCAAGTAAAATATTAAGCTTTCGGGAAGCCTTGCTTAAGTTGGATATTGAGGTTTTAATATTTGCATTTAAATTATTATCACTTAAGTAGTTATTCAATGAAGTTAAAGTTATTTTTACATCCTTTATAATATTCGGTATGTCTCCTTCAACACTTCCAAGCATAGACATAACTTCAGGAATATCTGCATAAAAAATTCCGTTCTGTATTTCATTATAATTTAAATGTTCTGACGAAGTGCCGGGATTAATATTTACTTTTTTCCCTCCCATTAAATCCAGCATAGAAATAGCAAATGTTGCATCTTTTTTCAGCTTTACATCATTATCAATTGAAAGCTTTACGATTACATTATCACCTTGAATATTAAAATCTTCTACAAATCCCTTTCTTACTCCATTTACTGCAACATAATCTCCTTTTTCCAATCCGGAAACGCTATTAAACTTTACAAGAATTGTTTTTTGGTTTGAAGATAAACTAAAGTTTTTAGCCCAACCTAAAATCCAGATAAAAATTAACAGTCCGATTACAACGGTAATTCCGACTCTTATTTCAGTCTTTCTTTGATCTTGCATTTGTATCTTTCTTAAAGAGAGATTTTAAATTATCCAGTTCATTAATACTAATTACACTATCATTTAAAGCAGAACTAACCGAATCGATTAAATCTTCGAATTCCTCATTATTTAATTTGTGTTCTTTATGAAGTTTGTTGTACACAAACCTATTTATTAAGACTTTTAATGAATCTTTTTCCGGAGTATTCCTCACAAATTCCATTTTTTTGTTAATGTCATTAAATACCAGATCTTTAATAATATTTTCTCCTGGTTTAAGAATAAAATCATCAAAATGGTTTTCAAATATGTATAAAACTACAGCAATAAAAATAGTTAAGATAATAATAATTTTTAAGAAGCAGCCTTTTTTCATTTTATTCGGATGGAAGCTTTTCTATTAAAACTTTTTTTATTCTCTTTTTTAAAACTTCTTTAACAGTAAATTTATGGTTTTCCAGTTGAAAAGTATATCCCTCTTTCGGTATATGCCCTGCATGATTAAGCACAAGTCCGCCTAATGTTCCAAAATCTTCATTTTCTTCCGAAATCTCAGTGTTTAACAATTCATTTAATTCATCTACAGGCGTTTTACCCAAAACCATGTAGCTGTTATCATCAATTTTTGTTATTGGATTTTCTTCTTTATCATACTCATCTCTAATCTCGCCGATTATCTCCTCAATAATATCTTCTAAAGTAACAAGCCCTGCGGTTCCACCATACTCGTCTACAACAATTGCAATGTGAGTCTTTTTTTCCTGGAATTCGTGCATTGATTCACTGATTATTTTTGTTTCGGGAATAAACATTGGTTTCCGGGCTAGTTTTGCCAGTGAGAATTTCTTTTTTAGCTCTTCATTTCTAACATAAGGGAGAAGATCTTTTGCATAAATTATTCCTATTATTTCATCAAGATCTTCTTTATATACCGGGATCCTGCTGTGTCCGGAATTAGTAATCACATTAAGAATTTCTTCAAAACTAAAATCAACAGAAACGGAAATTATATCAACTCTGGGAGTCATAACTTCCTGGGAAGTAACAGATCGGAATTCAACAATGCTCTGAATTAACCCATGCTCCTCTTCAACCAATGTTCCTCTTTCATGCCCCAGATCTGCAAGTTCAGGAATTTCTTCAGGTAAGATAGCCATCTTTGCTTTATCTAATCTTATTTTTGATATTGCTATTCTAATTATTTCCGTTAGTATTTCAGCAACGGGAAAAATGAATACACTTACCCAATAAAGAGGAACTGCAACAACCTTTGAAAAAGTGACCGGGTTTTTAGACGCCCATACTTTGGGAGTTAATTCACCGAATAGAATTACAAATGCTGTCAAAGTTATAATTTGAACAGTCAATATTATATCTTTAGGAATAGAGGAATTGGCAGCATAATCTAAAGCAAGAGAAACAGCTATTATTGATGCGGCAACATTAACTATTGTATTTCCCAATAAAATAGTTACAAGCAATCTCCGGGGGTAATCTAGCAAGTAGAGCAAATACCTGCTTATTAGCGGGTTTGCTTCAAGATCTTTTTTTATTTTTTTCCGGTTTAAAGAAAATAGTGCTACTTCCGAGCCGGAAAAAAAAGCCGATAATAAAAAGAGAGCGAAAAGTATAACAAGATTTAACCGCCAATCAATATTCAAAAACTAAGTTCATCCGATGTTATTTTACAAATTAATTATTTATGTTACGCAAAAGATAACAAAAAGAGGAAACATCTTTAAATATAAAAAACAAATATTCAAATGATATGTTCTATTTCCTATAATAAACGTTTACAAGATCGCGAATTATTTTGCGTAAGATAATTTAATTAAAAAGGAAGATCTTCATTTTCATCAACTTGAACATCGGGAGCAGATGTTGTATCGGAAACATCCGAACCTGATGCTGAACTGTCGGCAGCTGAATCTAGGGGAATAATTCTCTCTGAAACAACCTCTGTAACATATCTTTTTATTCCATCCTTATCTGTATAATCTCTTTTGCTTAATCTTCCTTCGATATAAAACTTTTTACCTTTTTTAAGATTATCTTTAAAATAGTCTGATAAATTAAAAGAAACTATGTTATGCCATGTAGTATCATTAACCCAGTTTCCATCTTTTCCTTTATAACTGTTGGTTGTAGCTAAAGTAAAATTAGTTACTGAAAGATTATTAGTTGTAAACCTGGTTTCGGCATCCTTTCCCAAATTACCAATAAGCATAATTTTGTTCAGTGAAAATGCCATTATATAACCTCCTGAAATTGTTGATTTGAAATTTCCCTTGGATCTAAATTAATAATTATTGATAATAAATACTATAAACTACAAATATTTT